>JBEKVU010000502.1:0-3331 GCA_049513775.1 Candidatus Acidiferrum sp. | reverse complement strand
CGCCGCCGAAAGAATTCTTTAGCATCGTGCAGGGTATTTGCCGCAAGTATGGAATTGTGCTGATTGCCGACGAAGTGCAATCGGGGCTCGGGCGCACCGGCAAATTTTTCGCCATCGAACATTACGGCATCGAGCCGGACTTAATTCTCACCGCGAAATCGCTGGGTGGCGGGCTGCCGATTGCGGCGGTTACGGGGCGCGCGGAGATTATGGATGCGCCGGGCGTTGGCGGACTGGGTGGCACCTTCGCGGGTAATCCACTATCGTGCGCGGCGGCGCTGGCTTCGATCGAGATGATCGAGCATGGTGGCCTGCTGGAGCGAGCGACGATCATCGGCGAACGTTTTGAGAAGCGGGCGCGCGGTTGGCAGAAGAAGTGGCCGCTGATCGGGGACGTGCGTGGTCTGGGCGGAATGTGCGCCATCGAATTGGTGCGCAACGCGGAGACGCGCGAGCCGGCCGACACCGAGACCAAAGAGATCGCCCACTATTGCTACGAGCACGGGCTGATCACCATCACGGCGGGAACGTACAGCAACGTGATGCGCATCCTGGTTCCCTTTGCGATCACCGATGAACAGTTCGAGGAAGGGCTGGACGTGCTGGAGTCGGCGATTGCCTCGGTGGCGGAGCGGAAGCACGCGGAGCTTTCGCACGTGTAGACAGCGGTGACGGGGTGGGGTACCCAGGGATCCCCCCTTGGGTTTTGCGAAAGTGATACCTTACAAAGGCACTTAAAATCCTTTGTTTTAATGCGCTTTTGCTTTGCAAGTGTTCATTCTGAACGAGTTAGGCAGCGAGTTTGTTTACCATTACTAGAGTTTCCTCCTGTACCGTCGTCCCCAGCTGCCCGGGCAAAAGATAACGCAAAGGCGCAGAGAGGCCAGGGGAGCGCAGAGAAGAACTCTGTTGGCACGCTGCTGGCTTACCGGGTCACGCGGCCGATGATTCTAAAGGCTCTGAGATTGGAGAATCCTGCGGGTTGGGCACACTTTTCTAGGTTTATTACTATACGGTACTATGTAATGGTCGTCATAAGAAATCTTCACGAAATTTAAAGCGCGCCGAGAAATTATGCGGACGCGACGGGTTTGCGCAGCCATTCGAACTGGCGTACGGCGGGCTGCGTCGTAACAGGGAAATCACGGCCCGGTGTGCTGCATGTCACAGTGGGCGGCGGCGCGGAGTGCTACCATTCTGAGGCATCCTGCGTGACCGGAGTACATCAATGGCAACGACCGCTGAAGAGCTGACACCCCTTTCTAATGACGAGCTGAGAAAAATGGACGCCTACTGGCGGGCTTGCAATTACCTGTCGGCGGGCATGATTTACCTGCGGGCAAATGCCCTGTTGCGCGAGCCACTTAAGCCGGAACATTTTAAACGGCGGCTGCTGGGGCATTGGGGGTCGGATCCGGGACAGTCATTTTTGTGGGTGCACCTGAACCGGCTGATCAAGAAGCACGACCTTGAGGTTATTTATCTTTCGGGACCTGGGCATGGCGCGCCGGCGACGCTGGCCAATTGCTATCTGGAAGGCCACTATTCGGAAGTTTATCCGGACAAGAGCCGGGACGAAGCGGGGATGCTGAAATTCTTCCGGCAGTTTTCGTTTCCGGGGGGAATTGGATCGCACTGCACTCCGGAGACGCCCGGGTCGATTCACGAGGGCGGGGAACTGGGGTATTCGCTTTCGCACGCGTATGGGGCGGCTTTCGACAATCCCAATCTGATTGTTACGCTGACGGTCGGAGACGGCGAGGCAGAAACCGGGCCGCTGGCGACCTCCTGGCATTCGAATAAATTCCTAAATCCCATTCGCGATGGGGCCGTTTTGCCGGTGCTGCATCTTAACGGCTACAAGATTGCAAATCCAACGATATTGGCGCGGATTCCGCATGGAGAGTTGGAAGCGCTGCTCACAGGTTACGGACACAAACCGTATTTCGTCGAAGGCCACGATCCCGTAAGCATGCACCAGAAAATGGCTGCGACGCTCGAACAGTGCGTGCTGGAAATTCGCGCGTTGCAGCAGCATGCGCGTACTACGGGCGATACGACACGCCCGCGCTGGCCAATGATCGTGCTGCGGTCGCCGAAAGGCTGGACGGGGCCGAAAGAAGTTGACGGCCACAAGGTGGAAGATTTCTGGCGCGCGCACCAGGTGCCGGTGGCCGATCCAGCCAGCAATCCGACGAACCTAAAGATTGTGGAAGACTGGATGCGCAGCTACAAACCGGAGGAGCTTTTCGACGCGAACGGGACGCTGATCGCTGAACTGCAAGAGCTGGCGCCTTGCGGCACCCGGCGCATTTCGGCCAATCCACACGCGAACGGGGGCTTGCTGCGGAAAGATCTAGATCTGCCGGACTTTCGCGACTATGCCTTCAAACTAAAAGTCGCGGGTGCAGAGTATGCGCCACCGACGGACGTGCTAGCACACTATCTTGCCGAAGTGATGCGGCGAAATATGACATCGTTCCGGGTGTTCGGCCCGGATGAGACGGCTTCTAACAAGCTGACGGCCATTTATGCGGCCTCGAAAAAGACGTGGCTGGCGGAATTTAAAGCAGAAGACGCGGATGGCGGCGAACTGGACGTCTCCGGCCGCGTGATGGAGATGCTGAGCGAGCACACGCTGGAAGGCTGGTTTGAAGGCTACGTGCTTACGGGGCGGCATGGATTTTTTTCGACTTACGAAGCTTTCGTGCACGTGATCGATTCGATGTTCAACCAGCACGCGAAATGGCTGGAGAAATCGAAAAAGGATTTGGATTGGCGCGCGCCGGTGCCGTCGGTGAACATCCTGATCACGTCGCTGGTGTGGCGGCAGGATCACAACGGCTTCACACACCAGGACCCGGGATTTCTGGACGTGGTGACGAATAAGAGCGCGGACGTGGTGCGTATTTACCTGCCGCCGGACGCGAACTGTCTGCTGAGCGTGGCGGACCATTGCCTACGTTCGCGGGATTACGTGAACGTGATTGTGGCGGATAAGCAGGAGCATTTGCAGTACCTGAGCATGGAAGATGCGGTAACGCATTGCACCAAGGGCATAGGGATTTGGGATTGGGCGTCCACAGACGATTGCCAGGAGCCCGACGTGGTGATGGCGTGCGCGGGCGATATCGCCACGATGGAGGCACTGGCGGCGGTGGCGATTCTGAAAGAGCATTTCACGGATTTGAAGATTCGCTTCGTCAACGTGGTGGACTTGTTCCGCTTGCTGCCGGCCACGGAACATCCGCACGGACTTTCGGATCGAGATTTCGATTCGCTGTTCACCATCGACAAGCCGGTGATTTTCAACTTTCACTCGTATGCCTCG
>JBEKVU010000501.1:0-3340 GCA_049513775.1 Candidatus Acidiferrum sp. | reverse complement strand
GTGCTTGCAGCCCTCGAAGTCGAACTCCTGCATGTTTCCGCCAATCCTCAACACAAGGGCAAATCCAGAGATTTCGTCGCTCTATGGACCCTTGCATGTGATCGCCAATAACTTCCGCAACTCGAACACCTGCTTGATTGTACGCTCGTCCTCGCCGCTCGTTTGGGCTCCTAAAGTAATCGTGGCGATGTTGTCGGTCATCGTCGGCAACGGCTGCCCGGTCACAGCCGCCATGAATCTCGAAATCTGCTTGGACATAATAGTCGATAGCAGACGAGTCGACCACGGGTGTCCCGTAATCCTCTGTGCTTCTGCGGCATTGGCGGGACGGATTTGCTATTCTGTGCGTTACGATGGCGATAAACCGAATCGACGAGAATTTGACATGTAAGGAGCTGTTTCTGCGGGCTTGCCGCGGGGAAGCGGTGCCGCGTCTGCCGGTGTGGATGATGCGGCAGGCGGGGCGGTATTTGCCGGAGTATCGGGCGATTCGCGCGCAGCGGCCGTTTCTGGAGGTTTGCAAGACGCCGGAGCTGGCAGTGGAAGTTTCGCTGCAGCCGTTTCGGCGGCTCGGCGTGGACGCCATTATTGTTTTCTCGGACATTTTGATTCCGGCGGAAGCGATGGGATTGAAGCTGGAATTGGGCGATGCCGGGCCGAATTTGCCGGAGCCGGTGCGCACCGCCGCGGATGTGGATCGCTTGCGGATTTTCGATCCGGAAAGTGAAACTGCGTTTTTGAATGAAGCGATTCGGCGCATCGTGAAGGAAGCTGGGCCGGACGTGCCCGTGCTGGGATTTGCGGGCGCGCCTTTCACGCTGGCCTGCTACATGATCGAAGGGAAAACTAGAGAAGGCTTTGCCACGGTAAAGAGTTTTATGTATCACCAGCCAGCGGCGTTTGAAAAGCTGCTGGCGCAGATTGCCAAAGCCACCATTGGCTATTTGAAAGCGCAAATTGCCGCAGGGGCCGCGGCGGTGCAACTGTTTGATACCTGGTGCGGCGAGCTGAATCGCGAAGATTACGAACGCTACGCCCTGCCCGCGGTGAAACAGATTATTTCGGCGATTGCGGGGACGGTGCCAGTGATTTATTACACCAAGGCTTCGGGGCATTTGATGCCGGCGATCGCGCGGTCTGGCGCGGATGTTTTGAGCGTGGACTGGCGCGTGAACCTGGCGGAGCTACGGAAGTTTATTGGGCCGCGCATGTCGCTGCAGGGGAATCTTGATCCGGCGATACTGTTTGGTCCGGCGGAGAAGATTCGCAGCGCTACGCAGGAGTTGGGGCATGCGCTGGGCGGGCGCGGGCACATTTTGAATTTGGGGCATGGGATTTTACAGCACACTCCGGTGGAGAACGCAGAGTTGTTTATCGAGACCGGGCAGCAGATTGCGTTTGCGCCGGCAACTCCGGTGGCGATTCGCGCGGAGGCGCAACTGTGAGCGCGCCGGATACGATTCGCGAGTCCGCGCAGGACATTCGCGACGGACTGCGCGTCAGCGAAGAATTTCTTGCCAAGTACAACCGGCCCGGGCCGCGTTATACGAGTTATCCTACCGCGCCAATCTGGAATGATTCTTTCGGGCCGGATGATTTGGAACGCGTGCATGAAGAAGCGGAGCGCGCCGAAAGCCCCGTCTCGCTGTACATGCATCTGCCCTTCTGCGAGAGCTTGTGTTTGTTTTGCGCCTGCAATGTGATTATCCAGAAAAACAAAGCAGTGACGCCGCCGTATCTGGGAGTGCTCAAGCAAGAGATTCGGCGCGTCAGCCGGAATGTTTCGCGCAAGCGAGAGGTGGTGCAATTTCACTGGGGCGGCGGAACACCAACGTATTTGACGCCGCCGCAGGTCGAAGAACTGTTCAGTTACACGCGCGAATTTTTTACATTTGCGGCGGACGCAGAGATTGGGATTGAAGTCGATCCGCGAGTTACCTCACGCGAGCATCTCGAAGTGTTGCGCAGGCTGGGATTCAATCGGCTGAGCATGGGCGTGCAGGATTTTCATCCGGAAGTGCAGCAGGCAATCAATCGCATTCAGCCCTATGAACTGACGCGCGATTTGATTTTAGTGGCGCGGGGACTGGGGTTCGACAGCATCAACGTGGACTTGATTTATGGTTTGCCGTTTCAATCCGCGGACCGCTTTGCGAAGACGGTCGATCAGATTAATTCGCTCGCGCCGGACCGCATCGCGCTGTTCAGCTACGCGCATGTGCCGTGGCTGAAAAAGCAGCAAGGCGCTTTTGCGACGCGTCTTCCCGAGGGCATGCAGAAATTTGAGATTTTCCGCACGGGCTTGACGAAATTTCTCGACGCTGGATATTTGTACATTGGCATGGACCATTTCGCAAAGCCTGGAGACGAATTGGCGGTGGCGCAACAGAATCGCACGCTGCACCGCAATTTTCAGGGCTACACCACTAAGGCTGGCGCGGATTTGTATGGCATGGGCGTCACCGCGATCAGCGGGATACAAAATGCCTACGCGCAAAATCATCGCGATTTGCCGGCCTGGCAAGCGGCGGTGGCGGAGCGCGGCATCGCGACGATGCGCGGCTACCGGCTTTCCGAAGATGATCGGCTGCGACGCGCGGTGATCAGCCGGCTACTGTGCCACACGGTGATTTTTAAGAACGAAATTTCGCGCGAGTTTGGTATCGACTTTGACGAGTATTTCGCCGGCGCGCGGCAAAAACTGGCCGCAGCGCGCCAAGACGGCTTGTTGATCGAAAGCGCCAGCGAAATGCGTGCTACGTGGCTCGGACGGATTTTCATCCGCAACCTGGCGATGGCGTTTGATGCGTATCTGGAAAAACAGCAACTGGACAGCAAACCTCTTTTTTCCAAGACGCTGTAAATTCATGTGCTCCGCCTGGGGGGCAAAAACGTGAGCGCACCTGCTACCGGACCCGTGTTTTATCCGGCCATCGTGATTGGCGCGGGGCTTTCCGGGCTGGTGTGCGCGTACACGCTGCGGCAGCGGGGCCTTGACGCTCGGCTTTTTGAAGCATCTGACCGCGCGGGCGGGGTGATTCGCTCGGTCGAGCGCGACGGGTTTCTGTTTGAGCTGGGGCCGCAGAGTTTTACGTTTACCGAGCCGCTGCGCAAACTGGCCCGCGAGCTGCGGATCGAAGCGCAGATGTTGGCCGCACCCCTGAAATTGCCTCGCTATTTATTTCTTGATGGCCGGCTCGAAGCTGCGCCGCTCAGCCCGCCGGCGTTTTTTACGAGTTCACTGTTCAGCAGGCGCACCAAATGGACCGTTCTGCGGGATGCGCTCGGTCGCAGCAAACCGCCGGCAGACACCGCCGCGGGCAGCGAATCCATAGCGCAT
>JBEKVU010000500.1:0-3345 GCA_049513775.1 Candidatus Acidiferrum sp. | reverse complement strand
GATCGACCACTACACACGGGCGCAGTCGATAGCGGAGCAACTGCGATTGGCGGCGATGGCACGATAGCCAGCGCGCAGCACGGTCATCATGCCTGGGATTTTTGCCACCCAGACCAGTGGAGTGGCCCACCAAATTTGCGCGGCTAAGCCGACTACGGCGTCGGCGCCGCCGTGTTGCTGGCCGTCTGCCATGAGCAGGTGGATTTCGCGCAATACATTTTCGTGGGTGAGGCCTAGTAGAGCGGCCACGCGCGGGTCTTGCAGCGGCGCGAGAGCCAACCCCCGGCGTTCGAGTATAGGCGCGATGGCGCGGGCGATTTTTGTGCAGAATTTGCAGTCGGCGTCGAAGAAGAGGAAGCCGCGGGCGTGGCGGCCTTTGCTGTCGGTGTACTCATTGGCTAGAGAGAGCATGGTGTGCCTCCACGTTGCTTTGAGACGTTTGGTGATCGCCGGTCGCGCCCGAAGCCGGACCCTACCACTGCTGAAGTCGCGGTTAAGGGCTGGATCCTGCCGCTGCCAAATGTGCCCAGGCAAGAATGCCTGTGCCACTTAGCCGGTTTTCTTTTTTTCTGTGCCCAGCAAGGTGATTACTTTGCCGCGCAGCTTGACCATGCCCTTCAGAGCCGGGGTGGGCATGCGCATGATTTCTTCGAACATGCCGGTCATGGCGGTTAGGAATTCGAGCATGCTGACCAGCCGTTCGTGCGAGTACGTGTCGGAGTCAGCCTTCGATTCTTCAACGCACTCGGCGAGGACGCGCAGCGTCGGATCGATCTCGCGGCGTTTGCGCTCTTCGCTGACGATGCGAAAAATTTCGACGACGTCCTTGATGGCTTCGAAATGGTCGCGGCGGTCGCCGAGGACGTGAACGACGCGGACGATGCGCCAGCCTTGGAGTTCGCGCAGGCTGGTGGAGACGTTGGAGCGGGCGACAGCGAGCGTGGTCGAAATTTCATCTGCGGGCAGCGGCCGCGGGGAGATAAAGAGCAAAGCGTGGAGTTGCGCGACGGTGCGGTTGAGGCCCCAGCGGGTGCCCATTTCGCCCCAGTGGAGAACGAACTTTTGCGCGACGGGGCTGAGTTGTCCGACTTGCGGGTGTGGTTGAGTCATAACGGCTCCAAAAGAAAGTCAGTGACGTAGGACACGTTAGCACGTTCCGTAATTTCTGTAAATACAGAATATACAAACGTGACGGGATTGCGCGTGTCGGCTGGGCAACTGTAGTGTAGCCGTGGTATTCGGATAGATCCCGGGGTTGGCTGCCACCCCACCCCGTTCCCCTCCCTCGCGTCATCAAACCCAATTTCATGCGTGCTGCGGCACGCCGAACAGCCACGGTTGAAGGGTGCGAAAAAGCTGCGCGGTGGCGTTTGCGCGAAGTTGCGGCGCGCGACGAGAAACTGAGAAGAAGATGCCCGGATCGGGAGAAAAACCGCGGCGCACGTTGCGGTGTCTGGAGTGGCTGAATTTTTTTCTGGCGGATGTGCAAACGGGACTGGGGCCGTTCGTGGCTGCATATTTGGCGGCGAGCGGCTGGAACCCCGGTGCGGTGGGTTACGCGCTGACGTGCGGCGGACTGGTGACGGTGGCGCTGCAAACGCCGGCCGGAGCGGCGGTCGATGCCGCGCGAAATAAACGGCTGCTGCTGATTGCGAACCTGGGAGTGCTGGTGTGCGGAGCGCTGTTGCTCATGCGGCGGCCCACCACGATATCCGTTTACAGCGCGCAAATCTTGATTGGTGGGGCGGCACCGTTCCTGGCGCCCACGGTGGCAGCGATTACTCTGGGTATTGTCGGCGCCAAGGCCTTTGATCGACAGTTCGGTAAAAACCAGGGATTTAATTCGGCGGGCAACGTTTTCACGGCGTTGTTGGTGGCGGGGGTGAGCTACAGGTTTGGCTACCGCGCGATTTTTGTGGCGGCGGCTCTGCTGGCGATTCCCGCGGCGCTTTCCGCTTTGGGCATCGATGGCAGAAAAATTGACTACGAACGGGCGCGAGGGGCGGCGGAAAAACAGCCGGTAAAGGCCGCAGGCCTGGGCGAATTGATGAAAGACCGCGTGCTGACGTGCTTTTTTGTTGCGGCGTTTTTGTTTCATTTGGCCAACGCAGCGATGCTGCCGGAATTGGGGGAGATGCTGGCGAAGGGTAATCCACGAAGCGCGGCGGCGTTTATGTCCGCGTGCGTGATGGTGACGCAGTTGGTGATCGCGATTTCGGCAACGTGGATTGGCAGGCGGGCGGAAAGCAAAGGACGAAGGCCGCTGCTGCTGGTGGGATTCGGAGTGTTGCCGATTCGCGGAGTGCTATACACGGTGGTGCACGCGACGTCGGCGCTGATCGCAGTGCAACTATTGGACGGCGCAGCAAACGCGGTGTTCGTGATTGTGTCGATTCTGGTGATCAAGGACCGCACGGAGGGCACGGGAAGGTTCAATCTAGCCGCGGGTGTGTTGGCAACGATGGTGGGGAGTGGGGCGGCACTAAGCAACGCGCTCGGCGGGCAGTTGGTGCAGCGCTTCAGTTTTGCGGGTTCATTCCTGGGGCTGGCGAGCCTGGCTGTGGCGGCGTGGGTGATGCTGTGGGGGACGGTACCGGAGACGCTGGGCAGCCGCGAAGGTTGCGTAGAGCGGCGGACATAGTTACTGCTGAGATACTATGAACGCTTGGAGACCTGTACCACGAATCTGAGGTAGAGCCCACATACTACAGCACTTACGTAGTTCCTGTGCAAAATTACATACCTGTACCAAAACTGTCCTTTGGTACAGTGGATAAGACGTAACGCGCAGCATAGTCTCCCGGCCAACTGGTTACGAATTCGATCTCTTGGGAAAATTGTGTGGTGTCCCCGGCGCACGGCAGTGGCCCTCCCACATGTACGCCACTTCGTGTCCTGAGAGGTTTCTCCCCGATTCACTCCAGTGCATGGGTCCGCAATTCAATCGCAAGGACGGCCAATCAATAAAGGAGAGCTCGCATGAACGAAGAGACGAAGAGTGTCGTAGGTGTGCTCGAAGGCAATACCGCTTGCCCGGAAAAGCCGGTCAAGGGTTCCAGCCGGAGACAATTTCTCGGTCAGGTAGGCGTAGCGGCAGGGCTAGCGGCCGGAACGCTGGCGGCACCGACAGTTAGTTCGGCGACCCAGGGGGCTTCCAGTAACGCCACGACTGCGGCGGCACCATCAGGAGCGAGCGGGCGGGTGCTGGAGGCGTTCGAATTGCGCGTCTCCGAAGCCACCACCGACGCGCTGCTCGGACCTGCAAAGAACGTAAACAACGGAGACCAGGCGAAGTATGCCGACCACGGAGGGACGTATTCGAAGGGCCTCGCGCATGATGCCTAC
>JBEKVU010000499.1:0-3347 GCA_049513775.1 Candidatus Acidiferrum sp. | reverse complement strand
TGCAGCGAAGCGTGGAGCGAATACTCCGTCCGAGGCGGTCTGCCCCGGGGCGGCGGACGTGGCGATGTAGGTTCCCGCGCCATAGGTCGAGGCTTTCATTTCCGCCAGGCCGGGCGATTTTGCGTGCAGAGGATTGTCCTGACAGGAATCGATCACCAGAATCTTGAATCTTGGCGAACGCGCGGCGATCTTTTGAATCAGGCTGTCGAGGCGCACGGCTTGCTTCTCGATGTCGCCCCCAGCGGCCTTGAAGTCCAGCGGTAAGAGATAATTGGCGCCGTTGGCCTGAATCCCGTGGCCGGCATAGTAGATCAGCACGGTGTCGTTTACGTTGATCTGTTTCACAAAACCGTCGAAGGCTTGCAGAAAATCGTCGCGATTGAGGTCGTCCGCGGAGGTGACTGCGAAGCCTACGCCTTTGAGCGCGTTAGCCACCTTTTCAGAATCGTCGAGGGATTTGCCCAGTGGGTTCACGTTCTTATACGCGCTCATGCCGCTGACAAACGCCAGGCGATGACCGGGCGTCTGGGCCGGCAGTGCGGCGGGCAGAATCAGAAGGCATAAGAACCATAGGCAACGCTTCATCGGATACACGCTCTTCTCCTTAGCAGAAATAAAGGTTATTTCTTCAGCTCCAGATCGATGGCATAGAGCGCGCGCACCAGGAAACCGCGCCGCGTTGCGGAGTCGATTCCTTCCCAGTGCGCGGCGAGCGTCTGTGCTTGCTTGAAATCTGCTTGAGCGGCAGGTTGCGCGGCTGGCAGGACCAGAAGTACGGCAGCCGACGATCCTAGAGGATCGTCGGTCGCGGACAAAACGTCCAGGGAGTAGATCCCCGGTGGCAACGCGCCGAATTTAGTCGAGACTTCTTGTGGCCAATGGATCGTGGCGGTTGTGCCCGTGTCGTCGGTTGCGGAATCCGCTGTCAGCGTTACACGCAAAGTTCCCGTGGGCAGGCCCTCGAGAGCGGGAGCCACATTCACGGTGCCGGAATCGATTACGAGAATTGCGTCCTTGGGGCCGCCAGACTCGATACCTCGCGAGCCGGCGAATCTGGTGGACCAATGTTTTTCGGCGGGAAAAAAGCTCTTCAGAAATCCGAGCACGCCGCCGCCGGCATCGGGTGCTGGGATTCCGATGCTACCCGAGCCGCAAGGTTCTTTCTCGGTGCAGCCTTTGCTCCAGACACTTCCCAGGAAGAAAGCGATTTTTATGGAATTGCTGGTGGAAGGCTCGGTGCGCAGCGTGGTGTTGGGGAAGATTTCGTCGTAGGGATCCAGGATTTTCTTGTCCTGCACCCGCATCCACTGCCCTTTGCGAACGGCTACGAAGCCGATTGCATCCTGTTGGACAGGCGCGGCGGAGAGTGCCGAGGCTACGCCGATCAACAAAACGGCAATGAACGTATTTGCGGAAAACTTGTGCATGGCGGCTGATGCGGATGCGATCCTCTAAGTTGCCGCCGATTCTACAACAAGACTAGTGTTGGTTGTGTTACAGGCGCCTTGATTAAAAATCGAAGGCCAGCCCTACCGTGGGCGTGATCGGCACGCCCTGCACGGTCGGCGGCACGGTGCCGAAGAAATTGGTTTGGAGCACCACCGGGTTGAAGTGATTTGTGGTGTTCAGCAGTTCGCCGTAGAGCGTCAATTTCCATCGGGTGAAGAGCCATGATTTTTCGGCACGCAGGTCCAGCCGTTCGTAGGCACCGAGGCGCACGACGGGCGAAAGATTGTCCGGGAATCCCGAACCGTAAATATTTTTCGCGCTCACGCGAACCGTGGGCGTAAGCCGAAACGTCGCGAAAAGGTTCACGCTGTTGCGCTGGTCCACAAGCGTGGGCCCATACGGCGAATCGAAGGTGACGGGCGAGAGCAGTAGCGGGAAGGAAAGGCCGACTTGCCGCACTTCGGCGTACGCCAGGGTGTAGCCGATCCAGCCGGAGAGGCGATTCTCGCTGCGACGTTGCAGCACAACTTGCGCACCTCGCGAGTAGTCACGGCCGACGAGCAACGATCGCCCGAGCAGCACGCCCGGTGCGCCGGGCACAAAACTATTGAGCAAGAAGAAATCGGCGCGCGACTCGTTTTCGCGGTCGAACCCTTCGATGCGAATGCGCGTGCGCGCACCGACGCGCTGTTCGATGGCGACGATATATTGGCGCGATTCGTAAGGGAGATCGCTAGAACAGACAAGTTGCCCGGAGTTAGGCGTGCAGAATCCGCCGGCTATAGTGGGGAGCTGCTGATAGGTTCCCCAGCCCGCTTCGAGTTGCGTATTGCGGCGGAGTGCAAGGAAGAGCGACGCCGTTCCGGTGAACGGCTGAAGTCGCTCGCCGCTTTCTTGCGCCCAGCGCAGGCCGCCGAGTAAACGCAGCCGGCCGCTCCAGAATTGCTGAGAAGCCTGCAAGAAACCGTTCTGCGCGTGCGAGGTGAAGCGAGAGGCGCCGTAAACGGGAGGCACGCCGGGCGCGGAAAATAAATTGTCCTGATCGTTCGCGTGCGGCCAGCGAATCGCGTAACCGGCTTCCACGATTCCGCCCTCGCGCCAATTCCAGGTGAGGATGCTGCCCATGCCCGCTTCGCGATCGAGGCTGCTTTGCAGCAGCGCCCCGGTTGGATTGCTCTGCACGTATCCCGAGCGCACGTAGGAAACGCGCGTGTCCAGCAGCATTCGCGGATTAACCTGCCAGCGCCAGCCGAATCGCCCGATGGCCAGATCATTTTCTCCGCTTTGCACCAGCATGAAATTCGCCGAAGATGCCAAACTCGGATCGCTGACGTGCGTTTGACCGCCGGTGGCAAACAGGCTGAAGGTGTGCGCAGGCGTCAGGTCGTAGGTAAACTTCACGGCGGCATCGAAGAGCGAAATGTCGGAATAGCCCGGGGAATCAAAAAAGTGTTCCAGATAACCGACGTAGCTCCTTCGCGCGGTAAAGAGCCACGTGCCGTGATGAGGGCTGTCAAAGCCGCCTTCGCCGAGAAATTCGCTGTCGGCAACGCCGACGGCTACGTGAAAATGCGGAGCGCCCTCGGCACCGGTTCGCGTGGTAATCACCAGTGCCGCACCGCTATCTTCGGCGTAGCGTTCCGGGTACGCGACGGGCAAAAGCCGTAACTCGTCGACGCTATTCCCCGTAAACAAGCTGAGCGAAGGCGCATCAGGAAATCCCGGAAGCGTGTGCAGCAGATTTGGCACGCGGACGTCGTCGACATAGACGCCCACATCCTCGTACGGTGCGCCCATGACGGAGAACTGCGCGAGGAAATCGTCGTTGCCGGAACTAGAAACTCCGGGGAGCGCCTGCAACGAGCGGTAGGGATCGTTGGCGATCACCGTGGAAGTTT
>JBEKVU010000498.1:0-3352 GCA_049513775.1 Candidatus Acidiferrum sp. | reverse complement strand
TCACCTTCCCCATTGCCAACGAAGGCGGAAAAATCGTGGCCTTTGGTTGCCGCGCGCTGGGCGACGACCAGCCAAAATATCTGAATTCGCCGGAAACGCCCATCTACTCGAAGAGCAACGTGTTGTATCACCTCGATCGCGCTAAAGACGCGTTGCGTAGGCAGGATTTTGGGATTCTGGTCGAAGGCTACATGGATGCCATTGCGGTTGCGCGCGCGGGAATCAGCAATGTGGTCGCGAGTTGCGGCACGGCTCTGGCGGAGCCACAGATCAAGCTGCTCGGCCGTTTCACGAAGCGGGTGATCGTGAATTACGATCCGGATAGCGCGGGGCAGACCGCCACGGAGCGTTCGATCGCCCTATTGCTCGAGCAGGATTTTGAGGTAAAGGTGCTGGCTTTGCCGTCCGTTGGCGAGAAGAAAGCCGATCCCGATCTCTTCATTCGCGAAAAAGGCGCGGAGGCGTATCTAAAACTGCTGAAAGAGTCTCCGCCGTACGTCGATTACCTGATCGCCCGAGCGCGCCAGATGGATTTGGCGACGGGTGAAGGGAAACTGCGCGCGGTGAATTTTCTGCTGCCGTACGTTCAGAAAATTCCCAATCGCCTGCTGCGTTCGGAGTGGGCCACGCGCATCGCTCAACAGCTACGCATTGACGAACCAGTGCTGCGCGCGCAATTGAGCAAAGCTGCGACCGAGCGGCGCAGCGAATTAAAGGCCCAGCCGGAGTTGCTCGGCCGCGTCACCAAACCGGTAGAACGCCGCCTGATTCGGATGCTGGCGGACGCGGAGGATTTTAAGATTGCGCTGGCGCGCCGCCTGCAACAAGACCGTCTTTACGAAGGGATGGAAGCTGAAAGAATCATGGCTGCATTAATTTCGGCAAACCTCGCCGAGCCGCCCCTAGCCACCAGCGAGGTGGCCGGCACTCTGGATGACCGCGATCGCCGGCTGCTCTTTGAAGTGTTATTTGCCGACGAAGACCCGGCCACTTGGGAGGAAGCGGAAAGTTGCTTGGCCGCATTGCAGCGCCGGCAGGTGGAGCGAGCCGTGGCCGATATCCAGCGCGATATCGAAGCCCAGCCAGCGGGAGCCAATCTGCGTGGCCTGCTCGAGCGAAAGCAAGAACTGATGCGCCGCCTCGCCGCACACTAAGAAATATCCACCAGAAACAAAAAGCTCGCTACCCGAAGGCAGCGAGCTTTTTTCAAATCCTTCCGTTCGATTCAGGGACCGCTTAGCGCTTCACGAAGGCCATGCAGAGTCCGACCAGCCCCATGCCAGCGGCAAGAAGCGTCAGCGAGGCCGGCTCAGGTGCCGTGACGCTGAAAGTCGGCGCGTCCTGGTAAGCAACGCCCGTTTCCCCGAAGACGAAGAGAGAATTATTCGGAACCGGGTCGCCCGAGAAGAAATTCACGCTTACGATCTGACCGAGAGTAAACGGCCCGGGAACATTGGCGCAATCATTCGAGGTCAGGTTCTCGTCCAAGCTGTCGCAACCGATGGTCTGTCCGACGAGAGCGGCATTCACGACGAAGGAAAGGTTCAGCGACTGGAGCGCCACGCCACTTTCGTTGACGAGAGCAATACAACCGTCATCGTTAGCAAACGCCGGAGGAATGCCCACCGCCGAGCAGCTTCCGAAAGAAAAGCTGTAGATCGCGGTAGGATCGGTGACCACACCGAAGTTTCCAACCGGAATGGGCGTTTGGGGATCGAAAACTACGTGGATATCGTCGGCGAACGCAGCCCCTGCTGCGAAGCAACACAAGATTGCGGCGATCAGAGCTGGTCGAAGAATCTTCATAGTTTTGTTTTTCTTTCTCCACAGATAACTTGCTGGACATAGGGTATACCACTGAGCAAGGCTGTCAACGGAAAAGCGCGGTACCACGAGTTACATTTTAATAGTAATAGTACCGACTTTCGCTGTATCAAAATGGAGCAGAATCGGGGGAAGTTCGATGGCTACAATTTGCCGTATTCCGCCTTTGCTTCCTTTAAGATAGGGGCGGTTGCGTCGGAATCTTTCCAGTGGCTGAAGAACTCGTCGTAGGCCTGTTTCGCGGCGGGCTTGTCCGCGCCCACGGCGCGGGCCCTTCCTAGGCCCAAACGAGCCAGCGAACCAAGCGGGAAGTTGACGACCAAACCCGGGTGGTCGATGATTTTTTGAAACTCCACGGCGGCCTGCTGCCCCTGCCCCTCCTTTACGAACGCGAGCCCCCGCACATAAACAGGGTACATGGTGCTGACTTGAAACTGGGGGGGCTGCCCCAGTTCATACGTCGAAGCCGGCATCAACAACTCCACGGCTTTCTTGCCGTCGCCCTTACTTAAGGCGATGGCCCCGCGGATCGTCGGCAGCCAGTAGCCCTGAATCATGGTGTCCAGAGGAGAGTCCCGGTCCAACTTGTCCGCCAGTTGTTCAGCTTTGGCGGTATCGCCGGCCCGCGCCAAAGCCACCGCCGACATAATTTGAACATCCCGGCCAGCGGACATCGCCAGAGCTTCGGTCGCCGCCTGGCGAGCGCCCGCGGCATTACCAAACTCCGCATCCCGCAGAGCCTCATCAGCCTTCCAGGCGCCTGCGGCTTCGACCGCGTCGGCATGTCTGGCGGAATCGACAGCGCGCTCGGAAAGCGCGTTGGCCGCCGCAAAATGCCCAGCGTAGGCCTCGGTATCCGACGCTGCCGAGAGTAACAAATCCTCGGCCCCGGGCTTGCCGGCCGCCCAGTCGAGCTGTTCTTTCATCGCCGTGTCGTCATGTTGCAGAAAAGCCAGCGCATAGCGGGAGAGCCGTAAAGGGGCGCCATCGAGTTTGTGCGCTTGCGATTGATCCCACGCTGTTTTGGCGTCGGCTAGGCGGTACAGCGAATAGTACGCACCGATCAAGTTGGCGTATGCCCCGGTATTGTTTGGCTCGATATGCAGCACCGCGCGCATCTCTTCGACGGCTTTTTCATACTGGCCCAATGTGATGTAGTTTGCGCCGAGGTTCCCATGCCCGACGTAGTCGCCCGGGTAGTCCATCAGCAGCTGCGTGCAGCTTTGGTCGGCCTTTTCGATTTCCCCGGTGACTTGGCCGTAATAGCGGCACTCAAAGTCAAACTGCTCACGCTCGCTCACCCGGTCCCGCAATTCGTAAGCCTTCTTGTATGCCGCGGTCGCCAAGCTCGGTTGTTCGAGATTGGTATAGATCGCGCCGAGCGAGGCATAGGCCTGGGCAAAATTGCCGTCGAGCTCCAGCGCTCGCTTGTAGTACGGCAGCGCCGCGGACGGACCGCTCGCCCGCGAGGCGCGACGGCCTTCGCTGAACGCCTTCAGCGCCTCAAGAGAGGAAGTGGTGACCTTGT
>JBEKVU010000497.1:0-3353 GCA_049513775.1 Candidatus Acidiferrum sp. | reverse complement strand
TAGGCCGGCGGAGGCGGCTTGGTCGGTGAAGTAGGCTAAAGGCGCAGCGGTGGGTTTGGTGGCGGGCTGCAGTCCGGGAGAGTTAGGTGTTTGCCCTGAGACCGGCATCAGCAATAGCAACAATGCGACCAGTGCGGTGATGCAGCGTTGTGCGGTGGGACGGAGTCGAGGAGTTGTAAGCGGAATGATGGGATTCACCGCATTCTTTGGTTGTGGATCCGCATGGGTGCTTGCACGGACAAAAGCGCACAGGCAAGAGTGCCTGCGCCACTGAAAATACTAGCATTGCGTGCGGGGATGCTGCGAATATTCGAAAGATGGGAGATTGCTGCCAAACTGCTGAAGATCCCCGCGCGCGCTGGAGTTTGCGATTTCGAGCAACCTACGGACTTGGCTCGGTGGGACTGTTTGTTTCTCTTGTGCTTGTGTCTCTGGCGGTTGCGCAGACGTCCAAGCCGAGCCGCACAACCGGTCACGACGATCCTACTGCGCTTTACTCGCAAGGGATGTCGAAGCTGCAATCCGGCGATTTGGCGGGGGCGCGAACTATCTTTGAGGAAGTTGTGCGGCTCGCACCGGAAAGTGCCGAGGCACACAACTCGCTCGGATTCGTCTTGCTGACGCAGGGCAATGTGGCGGCAGCGCTGCCAGAATTGCAAAATGCGGTGCGGCTGAAGCCGGAGTTTGGGCTGGCGCACATCAATTTGGCCGCCGCTTATCTGCAGGAGGGCGATGCGCAGCTTGCAGTTGGTGAAGCGCGCGAAGCGGCCCGGCTAGCGCCCGCGGATTCGGAGGCGCAGCGCGCGTTGGGTCGGGCGCAGGCGCTCGCCGGCGATCTGGTTGCGGCGGCGGCGGCGTTTCAAAGCGCAATTGCCGTGGAGCCGCGGCGGGCGCAGTTGTACGACGAATTGGGGACGGTGCTCGTCCAGCAAGAAAAGCTCAGCGAGGCCGCGACGCAATTCGAAAAAGCTGCAGAACTAGCGCCCGATGGGTTGCCGCCGCACTTGCATTTGGGCGTTCTGCGCGAGCGGCAAGGCTTGTTCGAGCAGGCCGAGCCGGAACTGCGTGCCGCTTTGCGCATTGATCCCACGAACGCGCAAGCGCATTACTACCTGGCACGAGTGTTTCGAAGTGAAAACAAAAATAACGAGGCCATCGCGGAATACCGTGCCACAGTTGAGGCGCAGCCGGACTTTGGGGATGCGTTGCGCGATCTGGGCTTGCTGCTGCAGCGCGCCGGTGAGGCTGACGAAGCTGCCGCGACGTTTCGAAAATTAACCGCGGTTGCGCCTGATAACTCCGATGCCCACAGCGATCTGGGCTTGGCGTTGCTGCAGAGCGGAGATGGCAAGGGCGCGGTCTTGGAGTTTCAGGCGGCGCTGCGTTTGCGACCAGGGGACAGCGAATATCGCAAAAATATGGGCGTGGCCTATTTGCAGATGACGGATTTCGATGCGGCGGTCGAACAATTCATTGCAGCGCTGAAAACTGCACCCAATGATCCAACACTACACTACGATTTGGGGCTCGCACTGAAACTCAAAGATCATTTGCCGGAGGCCGAGACTGAATTTCGCAAGGCTACGGAACTCGATCCCGAGCAGTCGGACGCGCATTACACGTTGGGCGTGACGCTGTGGCAGAACGGCGAACTGTCTGATGCGGAACGCGAATTACGCGCGGCGATCCGCGTTAGGCCAGATTACGCGGAAGCGCATTACACGCTCGGCACGGTTTTGAAGCAGGAAGGGAAGATGCCGGAGGCTGCGGCCGCGCTGCGCGAAGCGATTCGTCTGCAGCAGGACTTTTCGGGCGCGCACACCACGTTGGCAGGAGTGCTGCGGCAAATGGGCGACACGGCTGGCGCGGCGGCAGAGAGTAAGGCAGGAGCGGAAATTGTGCGAGACAAAAATAATCTGCAGGCGGCGGCGTTTGCCACCAACTCCGGGAAGCGGCTGCTGAACTCGGGAGATCTGGATGGCGCGGTGTCGCAATTCCGGGCGGCCATCAACGCCAAGCCGGACTATGCTGCGGCGCACTATCAATTGGGATTGGCGCTGCGCCGCAAGGGAGAGATGGAAGCCGCGCAGAAGGAGTTGCAAGAAGCGGCGCGACTCGATCCGCAACTCGTTGCGCCCCCTCCCGTAAAGCCCGATTAAAAACGTAGAAAAACCTACAGATCGTTGCGCGATAATTCGCGACTAATCATGATGCGCTGTTCCGCAGCGCGACAATTTCCGATTCTACCGGCACGCCTCTGGCGACCTTCACGTGGATGACCGCCTCGAACGGCTTCAGATCGGAAGCTTTGGAAACCGACAAGCGCGTCAGCAGCTTCTGCAGGGTGTTGTCACCGCAGACGAATTCCACCGCGGCTTGCGTGCCGATAGTTGTAGTGCCTGCAAGAATCAGCTCGGAGTAGCCGGGATTTATTCCACGGACCAGCGCGACTACGGCGTAGTCTTCCGAGAGCACTTGATTTGACGGTGTAGCCAAAAATTCGCCCGGCTCACCGGATTTGGGCCGTGCATTGATCACCTCGGTGTCGCCTTTGCGCACGCCGGTAGTGACTCGGCGGAACGTAAACTCCTTGGTGCTGGGAATCTCCAGCAGCGCGAGATTTTCTGACGGTGAACCGATAAAAATTAAATTGTTGTTTTTGGCATCGTCCAGCGTGAACAGGCTGCCGCGCTTGATGCGCAAGGACTGGTGTAGGGAAGTGAAAACCGTGTCCAGATCGTGGACCGCGAGGACCTCACCCACGCCAGTGTAGTGGTCGAGCGTCTGCGTTCCAGCATCCGTCGCGGAATTGAAGTAGCGCATACCCGCGTCGGGACGTCCGACGAATTGTGCGTTGCTGAAAATCACCAGAGGAAGATCGGGGCCGGCGAGAAAACCGTTCCAAAATGCCAGAAAGGTAGGTGGCGGAGCTTCGCTGGCAGACACCGTGGCGCGGGGGGCCTGCCGGCGTGCTGTGATAAGCGTGCCAATCACCGCGAGAGCCGCGGCCAGGAGGATAGAGAGCGTGGCCACCGCCGCCACCCATTTGCGGGGCATCACCAGTGCTTTTGCGGAGCCGTCCGGTTGGGTCTGCGCCAGAGATTCAATCGAAGCGCTGCCATTGTGGTGCTTCCCGTCCGCGTGTGGGCGGTCATGAAAGGTAAGGACGTAGGTGCCCTTGGGCAGCTCAACCCAGATGGCATCGGAAATGCCAACTGTACTGTAGTGTTCGCTCAGCTTGGTGCGAAGCCTCCCGGCTTGTACGCGCACCATGGAATCCAGCTGCGGATCGAAGTCCGCCTGACGGCCAAAAACCTCCGTCGCGATTTGATATTCCTTAAGCGGAACTCCCG
>JBEKVU010000496.1:0-3356 GCA_049513775.1 Candidatus Acidiferrum sp. | reverse complement strand
CACGATGCCTACTTTCAGCCAGAATTCGTAGGTAGCTACACCGGCGCGGAAGATCGCCGGGACGCCTACGGTGTTGGAAATAGCCAGACCGAGGATGATGGCCCAGAGAACGTATTCGATATTCGGGAAGGTCCAGTGATGCGACTTGGCGAAGGCACCGACGTTTTTCTCGAGGAGTTTTCCGGCGTAGCCGATGGCGGCCAGCAACAACACGCCGGGGATCAAGCGCAGGAATTGCAACGGGCGGTTGGCCGTTTGAACTTGCGGTAAAACTAGCGCTTCTGCCATTTCTGTTTTGCCTTTCAGTCTTTTGCTTTTTTGCTTCTTGCGGCACAGAATTTATTCTGTGCCGTTTTTCTGACGCGCCAACTAGCCCAGCCGCCGGCTCATATCCTTCACCGACAAAAAGCTCACAGGCCGAAGCTTGCGCTACGGACTACCACGGGATGTGTTTGATCACGCCGGCGCGGATCAAGGCTCCGGCTACCAATGCGAAGATTACGGCCCAGGTATCGAGGGAATTTATTGGGCGCTTGGCTGCTGCTTCTAGAGTTGCGTCGGTTTTGTTTTCCTTCAAGGGCATTTTGTTCTCTCTCCTCAAGTTGTTCTAAATCCATCGCGTGGTGCTTGCTGCGGGAGGCGATTCGTCCAGGGCAGCCCAGGCTTGTTCGCTGATTTCGTGGGCGCGCTGCGCGGCAACGCGGCCAACGATGAGCAGGGCTGGGGCGGGAAGTTTTGCTTCCGTGGCCAGGCGCGAAATGTTGGACCAGCGCACCATTTGGCGGGCTCCGCTGGCGGCGGAGACGATGGCGCAAGGCAGATCGGCGGGCAGGCCGCCGTCGCGAAGTCGCGCGGAGACTTCTGCGTACTCCGCGCCGGGCATGTAGAGGACCAGCGAGGTGGTGGAGGTGACGGCGCCCCAATCCATTTGTTTGCCGTTCTCACCGCGCGAAAATGTGGTGAGCAAGACTTGCGAGGCTGCGCGGCGGTCGGTGAGTGAGATTCCTGCGGCGGCCGCGGCGGCGGTGGCAGCGGTGACGCCCGGGACGATTTCATATGGCACGTTGGCGCGGCGGAGGGCGTCGAGTTCTTCTCCGGCGCGGCCGAAGATCGTCGGGTCGCCGCCTTTCAGGCGGACGACCATATTGTTTTGCACTGCGTACGAGACCAGGAGCGAATTGATTTCGTCTTGCGTTAGGAGTTTTTGGCCGGCGCGCTTGCCGACATCGATGATTTCGGCGTTCGGGGTGATTAGGTCTAGGACTTCCCTGCTGACTAGTGAATCGTGCAGGACTATGTTCGTGTTTTGCAGGAGGCGGGCGGCTTTTTGCGTTAGTAATTCTGGATCGCCTGGGCCTGCGCCAACCAAATAGACTTTTGCGATGATGGCCGGCAAAGGCCGCAGGGCTTCGCCCTGCGCTACAGGTTGTGGTTGCGCGCTCGGCGTTTTCGTGGCGCTGCGTGCTGGAGGATTTGAGCGACCGCGGAAGCGATCGAATATTTCCTTGCTGGCCAAGCGGTGGAGGATGGATTTCGCGTTTTTGGATTCTGTCGGATGCGAAGAGTGCGAATCCAAAGATTCGCCACTAGAGAGTGCCTCTGCAGGCTTGGCGGTGATGCGGCGGAGGGTTTCGCGCGTCTTACCTAATTTTTCTAGCCAGGCCGCGTATTCTTCGCCGTAGGTTTCTTCCAATTCTTTGCGGATGCGCTGGGCCAGGGCGGGGCTTTTGCCGTTGGTGGAAATGGCTAGCTGCAGGTCGCCGCGCTGGACTACTGCGCCGTAATAGAAGTGGCAGTTTGCGATGTCGTCGACGGCGTTGCACAAGATGCCGTGCGCTTCGCTGGCGAGAAAAACCTCGCGGTTCACGCCCGGCGCGGACGTGGCGGCGATGGCGAGAACCGCACCACCTAGATCATTCGCCGAAAATTCTTTGACAATCCATTCGATCCGGCCTTCCGTGGCCCAGTGTGCGATTTGCGCCGTCGCTTCAGGTGCGATCACGCAGACCCGCGCTTCCGCGGCTAGCAGGCCGGGGATTTTGCCTTCGGCAATCACGCCCGCGCCGACGACCACTACCGTGCGGCCGCGCAGCTTTACGAACATGGGGAACAGGCTCACGGCTAACCTTCCACGCTGTGCGGGACGGCGGCGGTGGATAGATCGCGTTCAACGGCGACGGGAATCAGCGAGGTGCCAGCCAAGATTCCGCGCAGCGCATCGTTCGAGTGGCGCGCGAAAAACTGGCGCAGATTTTCGTTTCGCGCGCGCTCGAGCTGATACGTGGTGAGCAAGCGTTCGATGGCGTCCGGAACATCCGTCGCAGCGCAGCGGTAGCCGACCGGGCGCGCGATAGACGCGAATTGGCCGAGGCTGCCGCCGATGCAAAAATAATAGGCGTCGACCATTTTGCCGTCGACTTTGATTTTTTTGCCTTCGATGCCGATGTCGGCGATCCAGTGCTGGCCGCAGCTGTTGGGGCAGCCGGTAATGTGCAGCTTTAGCTGCTGATCGAAATCGGGGATGCGTTCTTCGAGCTCGGCGGTGAGCCAGCGCGCGAAACTCTTTGTTTCCGTGAGAGCCAGTTTGCAATATTCAGAGCCCGTGCAGGCGACCGTGGCGCGCGCGAAGAGTGATGTTTCAACGGGCAATCCTGCCTGAGTCAGCGCGGCGGCGACTTGCGGCGCGTCGGGGGCGGGAATATTGGCGAGCAACAGATTTTGCATCAGCGTGGTGCGCACGCTGCCGTCGCCGAAGCGCTCGGCGAGGTCCGCGGCAACGTGCAGCTGCTGCGGGGTGATGCGGCCGCGCAACACCGAGGCGCCGACATAGGAAAGGCCTTGCTGGCGCTGCGCGTGAATGCCGGTATGGTCGCGGTGGACGTCGGCGGGTAGTTCCTCCGGCTCCGCGGGATCTAGGGAAAAGCCGATCACGCTTTCGAGTTCGCGCAGAAAATGCTCGGCGGTCCACCCGTGTTGCAGGAAGAGGAATTTCAAGCGGGCTTTGTCGCGGCTTTGGCGCAGCACTTCGCTGCGCCGGAAGATTTCGGTCACGCCGCGCACTACGGGAAGCACTTGGTTTTGTTTAATGAAGGCGTTCAGGCGCACAGCGAGGTGCGGCTCGGTGGAAAGTCCGCCGGCGACGCGCAGCGAAAAGCCGGTTTCGCTAACGCCATCGCGCGCGCGCCGGACGGGCGTCAGGCCCACATCGTTAATTTCGGGATAGGTGCACCAGTGCCGGCAACCGGTGATGGATAGCTTGAACTTTCTCGGCAAATTATAAAATTCGGAATTCCCGCCAAGCCGCCGGTCGATTTCCCAGGCCAGCGGAGAAGCGTCGATCATCTCTTCGGCGTCGA
>JBEKVU010000495.1:0-3742 GCA_049513775.1 Candidatus Acidiferrum sp. | reverse complement strand
AGCCGAGTTGCTGATGGCCGGAGCGCCTTTGACATCTGTGGCGCAATTGCTGGGTCATTCGTCGGAGCGCATCACGGAACGGCATTATTCAGCGTGGATTAAAGGCAGGCAAGAGAAGCTTGAGGCGGATGTTAGGCGGGCTTGGGCCTCCGATATCGAAAAGAACTCCGTTACAACGGCGCTACAATCTTCAAAGAGACGCAGAAAAACCGCATAAACATTGGGGACTTAATGGTGGAGGCGGGGGGAGTCGAACCCCCGTCCGAAAAGCGCTACGGCCTGAAGACTACATGCTTAGCTCAGTTCAGTTTGTTTCGCCCGCGGCGCTCAGAATGAGCAAGAAACGCTACAAGCTAGTCCGATGGTTCTCGCCGAAGTCTTAATTAAGCAGCAAGTGCCAAGTTGTTGTTGGCAGTTCTAGTTTCCAACCGATTACGGGCAGTTGGCTCCCGGCATGCCTTCAGGGCGCGACAGCTTCCGTCGAAACCGGGTCGCCCCCACAGGAAAGTCCTTATTATAGCATCCCCACCAAGCCTCAGGTTTTGCAGCCGCGAAAGACGCCCTGCCGCATCGAAACCCGCCTCGCCGCCGAACCCGTATGCGTTGCCCTCTCGGCCAGAATTCCCGCATGCTCGGCTATCCCCGCAGCAAGCCGTCAGAGATCGCTTTACTTGCGGGTATCGGGCTCGTGGGTCTGGGAGTCTTCGGCTCCGGGTACTTTCAGAATCCTTCGCTCAAGGCTGCCAGCCAAATCTGTGCGCTGCTCGGGATTCCCTTTTATTTCGGCGGCAGATTGGCGCTTTCACATCGTCTCCTGCCGATCACGAGAAATCCAAAATACGCGACCGCGCTCGGAATCATCGCAATTGTTCTCTGGATAAGTAATTCCGCCGCTAGGAATCTCATGGACGTTCAAAAAGCTGCATCCGTGAGCCGTTCCTTAGAAGAATTCCCGCCAATTCGTCTTAGCTAGGTCCAGAATCTCATTGCCTCTGCCGTTCAGCATCGCTCTGATGAGGTAAAGCCCGAAACCCTTGGCTTGCTCGAAATCGATCGTGGGCGGCAGAGAGAGCTCCTGACTGGCCACTTTGACGCTCACCAACGCCGGGCCGTCATGCTCCAACGCCGCCCGGAGCGCGCCTTCTAGTTCTCCCGGGTCATCCACATTCCGGCCAAAGATACCGCAAGCCTCGGCCAGCTTGGCAAAGTCTGGATTCAGCAAATCCGTGCCAAAGCTGATCACTCCCACCGCCTTCATTTCGAGCTCCACGAAACAGAGCGCGTCGTTTTGATACACGATCACTTTCACCGGTGCTTTCTGTTGCCGCAAGGTGAGCAGTTCCCCCATCAACATCGAAAGTCCGCCATCACCAGAGAGCGAAATCACCTGCCGACCGGGATAGGTTACCTGCGCCCCGATTGCTTGCGGCAAAGCGTTCGCCATCGAGCCGTGATTGAAGGAGCCAAGCAGCCGGCGCTTGCCATTCATCGAGAGATACCGCGCGGACCACACCACCGGCGTTCCCACGTCGCAGGTGAAAATCGCATCGTCGGCTGCCAGCCGGCTAAGCACCGAGGTAACGTACTGCGGATGAATCGGCTTCTTGCCCGGTTCTCCGTTCGCCAGATCGTCTAGCGCTTTGCGCGCCTTCTTGTAGTGTGCCTGCGCATCCGCGAGGTGCGTGCTATCCGTTTTCTTTTGCAGCAGCGGCAAGAGCCCCCGCAGCGTATCCTGCACCGAGCCCACCAACCCAAGATCCACCGCCGTTCTGCGCCCGATCTGCTCGCCGCGCAAATCCACCTGAATGACTCGCGCGTGAGTTGAATAAAACTGCGTGTACGGGAAATCTGTGCCCAAAAGCAGCAGCAAGTTGCACTGTTCGATGGCGTGATACCCGGAGCTGAACCCCAGCAATCCCGTCATGCCCACGTCGTACGGGTTGTCATAAGCGATGAATTCCTTGCCCCGCAGCGCGTGCACGATGGGCGATTGCAGTTTTTCTGCCACCTCGAGCAGTTCTGCGTGCGCACCGGCGCATCCAGCGCCGCCGAAGATAGTCACCTGCGTCGCGGCGTTTAGCATTGCCGCGGCGCGCTCGAGCAGCGCCGGTTCGGGGCTGCTGACCGGCTGCATGGAATCCACCGTCAGGCCGACACGCTGCAAAGTCGCTTCTTGTAGCGCCGTGTCTCCCGAGATCACGATTACCGCCACGCCGCGCTTTGCAATTGCCGTCCGGATGGCAATCTCCAGCACGCGCGGCATCTGGCTCGGGTGCGAAATGAATTCGCAGTAGTGGCTGCAATCCTTGAAAATGTGATCGGGCTTGGTCTCCTGGAAGTACTCGCTGCCGACTTCCTTGCTGGGTATCTGCGCCGCGATCGCCAGTACCGGCACGCGATTGCGCTGGCAATCGTACAGTCCATTGATTAAGTGCGTGTTCCCAGGTCCGCAACTGCCCGCGCATACCGCCAACTTTCCGGTCAGGTGCGCCTCGGCCCCCGCCGCGAACGCTCCGGCTTCCTCGTTGCGCATGTGTACCCACGCAATCGCTTTGTGCGTCCGGATCGCGTCGGTAATTCCATTCAGCGAATCGCCCGGAACGCCATATACGCGCTTCACCCCGATCGACACCAGGGTTTCCACAATAATGTTCGCAATTTTTGCGGTTGCCATTGTTCTCCCAATTCTCTTTCCGTAGGCCGAAGCGCTGGCCAAGCTCATTTCTTGCTACGCCCGCCGTCGTGATCCCGGACGCTGCTCCGTGCCAGTCTTCCGCGCGTCCAGCGCGCGTCCAGGTCGGCTACCCGGGACTGCCGTTAGAGATGCAAAACCCCTCTCTGAGGATGGAAGAATTTCTCTTTTCCGCCTTGTGAGGAGCGCCTTGCGCATGAGGTGCGAGGCGACGCTGAGCTGCGTTATAATTTCTCGGAATCTCGGCGACGCAAATACCCGTTCATGCTCTCTATGGCAATGCCCATTCACCGCGCCACTCCCGCCGACCTCGAGGAACTCCTCCCGCTAATGCGCGCCATGCAGCTGGAGGATCCATGGTCTGAACCGTTCGTCGAGTCCGCTCTCCGCGCCAATCTGGATCAACTGTTACGCCTTCCGTCCTATGGCGCTGTCTTTCTCGTTCGTGAGGGCTCGACGCCCGTTGCGTATCTCGCGCTTTGTTTCGACTTCAGCCTCGAATACCGCGGCAAAGGCGCGTGGATTGATGAGCTCTTCGTCGTGCCCAGTTGCCGCGGCCGCGGAATCGGCACACAGCTTCTCGCACAAGCCGAGAGCGCTTCGCGTGAACTCGGCGCCCAATGTCTGCATCTTGAAGTCAACCACGAGAATCCTGCCGTTGCACTCTATCGCCGCCGCGGCTTTGTCGATCACGACCGGTATTTAATGACCAAAGCGTTGTGCCACCAGGAAGGCGCGCGCGTCGCCTTCCGAGACTCTTCCGGCACATAAGTTCCTAACGAGGATAAGCGGGAGTTCCTGTTGAATAACGAATCGTCTCTTAAACTCACAGGTGTCAAACAAAGACTGGACGCCGTCGACGCGGACATGTCCGGCTCGACCTTCAAGGATGTCCGCCTGTGCAACGCCACCTTCACCGACGCCAATCTTTCGCAGGCCACCATCAGCGATGCGAACCTGTCGGACGCGACCGTAGAAAATGTCAACCTCTCCGGCCTGCGCATCAGCAACGCCAATCTGTCCGGCGCCTCCATCGTCAACAGCGTGACC
>JBEKVU010000494.1:0-3409 GCA_049513775.1 Candidatus Acidiferrum sp. | reverse complement strand
CGGCGTGGACCACGGGATTTGTGCCGCTGCGGCGCGGGACGCCGTATGAGTTGCCGGTCGACGACAGCCATGGAGAAAGTTACACGTTGAACGCTGGCCTGGTGGCGTGGGCGTATTCCTTGACCAAGGATGTGCCGTTGGGCGACTCGGAAAAAATTCAGAAGTCGCGCGCGCGATTTGCAGGGTTTGCGAATGCGGTGAAGCCGCCGTTTGTGACGCGCGGAGATGATTTATCTTCCAGTACGTTTTGGCATGGCTCGAAAATGGAGGATTGGGCCAACGCCTGGACGAGCTATTACACCGGCGGAAAAGGGAATTACATGGTCACGGCCATGGAAGATACGGGGACGATGCAGTCGCTGACGTTTTTGGCGGCGGCGCGACGCGTGGATTTGCACCGCGTGCTGGTCTTGCGCACCATTAGCAATTTTGACCGCGAGCCGCCCGGCGGAGACGCTGCGGAGAGCTTGCAAAGCATGGTGGCGGGAAATTATTCGGCGTATATGGAATCGCTGAATGCCGCGTATGTGGTAGGGGATCGCGTGGTGCGGGATATCGTCGAGCATTGGGATGAGAGGGAATCAACGATTCCCGCGGCACCATGAAATGATTCGTGTTCCTTGCTGCGAAGTTGTGGCGGTCTTCAGACCCGTGCTTTTGAGTCCGTGGCGGCCGATCGTAAGTCCGGGCCCGCTGGCTTTTGTCGGAGGTAAACCGCTTGCTGGAAAGTATGTTTCATCTGCAAGAGAATCAGACCACAGTGCGGCGCGAACTCCTCGCGGGGCTTACGACGTTTACGACAATGGCCTACGTGGTGGTGGTGAACCCGCGGATTTTGTCCGAGGCGGGTATGCCGGTGGAAGGCGTGCTGTTCGCCACGTGCATTTCCGCGGCGGTGGCTACGCTGATTATGGGTTTGTGGGCGAACTATCCCATCGCGCTGGCGCCGGGAATGTCGCTGAACGCGTATTTCACGTACACCATCGTGATCGGGCGCGGCGTGCCGTGGCAGACGGCGCTGGGCGTGGTGTTTCTTTCCGGATTGATTTTCTTAATTTTGACGCTGACGAATGTTCGCGAACAGATCGTCAATGGCATTCCCGATTGTTTGAAACACGGGACCGCTGCGGGCATTGGACTCTTCATCGCATTCGTGGGCTTGCGCAACGCGAAGTTGATCGTGGCAAATCCGGCGACGTTTGTCGGGCTGGGAAAAGTCTCCGACCCGCAAGTGATTCTGGCCGCCGCCGGAATCGTCCTAATCGCGATCTTGATGGCGCGCAAAGTTGGTGGCGCGATTCTGCTGGGCATTGTGGCCATCACATTGGCGGGAATTCCGATTGGATTGAGTCACTGGCCGGAACATTTTTTCTCACTGCCGCAACCTTCCGGAACGCTTTTCAAACTGGATTTGCGCAGCGCCGCCAAAATTGGTCTGGGCGAACTGATCTTCGTATTTTTCTTTGTGGATCTTTTTGACAACGTCGGAACGCTGGTGGGCGTATGCGAACAAGGTGGCTTTTTGCGCGACGGGAAATTGCCGCGCGCCAGCCGCGCGCTGCTGGCTGATGCTATTGGCACGCTCTTTGGGGCGGTCACCGGGACGTCTACCGTGACCAGTTACATCGAGAGTGCTTCCGGAGTAGCCGCCGGCGCGCGCACTGGCCTCGGCAACATCGTGATCGCCGCGCTGTTTCTGGCGGCCATGTTCTGCGCCCCGCTGGTGGCAGCCATTCCTTCGTACGCCACCTCTCCGGCGTTGGTTTTTGTTGGTGCGCTGATGTGCGGCGCGGTGGCGCAAGTGAAGTGGGACGATTTCAGCGAGGCCTTGCCGGCATTCTTGACGCTCGTGGCCACGCCACTGACTTTTAGCATTGCCACGGGGTTGAGCATGGGCCTGCTGTCCTACACCTTCGTGAAACTGGGCACCGGGCGATACCGCGAAATCAGTCCGTTAATCTGGGTCCTGAGCGCGCTGTTCCTGCTGCGCTATGCGTTTCTCGGTTCCGAGTGAGCCCTGCGCCTTGCATCGCGGGAAATATCGGAGAAATATCGATTCGCCAAATCGTTAATAAGGGGTAAAAATCGGGCGAAAAACAGTGCAAAAATTTAGTACAGGATTTATGGTATCGACGAGTCACGGGGAGACTCCGTATGGTTCTTTGAGTTTGCTTTACTTTTGTGTTAAAAGCTTTGCGAACCGATACGTGGAGAGAACCGGGACGAAAATAGTACTTTTGCACCAGTACGTATACAACTATATGTGATCTTCGTTCATCGAATTATTTCATCGCCGTGCCGCAAAGTTTGAGTGAAAAATTTTTTACTTTTTGCGATATACTCACCGCGGCTCGAAACTTTTCCAGCACGCGAGTGTTCGAAAGCTCGGGTTATTATGCAGTCTCCCCCGCGACGCCCTAGCCCGAGAAGCCAAGAAGTGTAAAGAATTTCGCGCGCCATTCAGAGCTTAGTGTTCGGGATCAACCCAGCGTAAGCGTTTTGCGAAGCAATCGAAGGAGGGACGATAGTGAAACTCACTACCTTAATTAAATCTTTATCTACGGTGTTCGCGCTGGCCTTGCTGGCGGCGATTTGCGTATTCCCCGCGCACGCCAATACGCCGAATGGAAACGGTGCGGCCGCGAACGGCGCGACGAATAATGGCACAACCTCCGCGCAAACGAACAGCGGTGATGTGGATCATCCGGTACCGGGCGAGAGAAATCCGCGCTACAAGATTTGCCGCGATGACGCGTTGACCCTCAGCTTTCCCATCGCGCCCGAGTTCAACCAAAAAATTATGGTTATGCCAGACGGCTACGTGAATCTGCAAGGCGCCGGCAGCGTGTACATCCTCGGAATGACCGTGCCCGAAGCCGTTGTGGCCATCAAGAAAGCCTACACCGGCGTGTTACACGATCCGATTATCGACGTGGATTTAACGGATTTTCAAAAGCCCTATTTTGTGGTGCTGGGCCAGGTCGGCAAGCCCGGGCAATATGACTTGCGCTATGACATGGCCATCACGCAAGCCGTGGCCGTGGCCGGCGGCTTCGCTCCCACCGCGAAAACGCAGCTTCTCTACTATCACCCGATCTCCAACAACACCATGGAAGTGAAACGGCTCAACATCAAAGACATTCTGAACGGGAAAAATGTCAACGAAGAAGTGCACCTCACTCCCGGCGACATGATTTTCGTTCCAGAGAAAGCCATCACCAAGTTTCGTAAATACGTGCCGTACAGCCTGGGCACCGGCGTATATCCGAACACAGAATTTTAACATTTGAGATGGAACGTTCCAGTAGCTGAGGCGGAACAAACGATTGATGTTATTGAAATTCTTCCAACTCGCTGAGCAGCCGTTCGGGGTCACCCCGGACCCGCGGTTCTTGTACCTCAGCCCTAC
>JBEKVU010000493.1:0-3411 GCA_049513775.1 Candidatus Acidiferrum sp. | reverse complement strand
TCATGCGGACGACGCCCCAGAAGTTAATTTCGAAGAGCCACTCGAAGTCCTCTTCGGCGACTTGATCGAAAGTGCCGCCGAGAGCGACGCCGGCGTTGTTGATGAGGATGTCGACGCCGGGATGCTGAGCGAGCACCTGTGCGGGGAGAGCCGCGACGGCGGCGCGATCAGCGACGTTGAGGCGGTGCTGGCTGATGCGCAGGCCGGGAGTTGCGACGAGCTTGGCGGTTTCGGCGAGTGGCGCTTCGTTGATGTCGGCGAGGGCGAGATGGCAGCCGCGGCGCGCGAGCGAGACGGCGATGCCGCGGCCGATGCCGCTGGCGGCTCCAGTGATTACGGCGGTGCGGTTTAAAAGTTTCATTGCTTCGGGCATTCAGCCTCGTTTATTTCAAGACGGCGTTGTTTAAGACTGCGCCGTTAAAGCCTGCTTCATTCAAGACTTCGTGCCGTACTTTGAATACTGCCCGTGCCAACGCGGGCACGACATATCGTGCCCCTACGTGGGTGTGCCGTTTTTGCGGCGTGTGAATTCCACGATTCCGTCGTCGATGCCGGCGAAGCGAAATTCCAGCATATCGAGCGCGTAGTTTTGGTGCAGCTTCCAGGGCTTCTTGGAGCCTTGCTTCGGCAAGACGTCGCTGGCGCGCTGGATGTAGCCGGAAGAAAAATTGATCGCGGGCTCTTCGATGATATTGGGATCGCGACGGCGCGGAGTGCAGTAGGCGTAGCCGGTGGCGTCCATGTGATTGAGCAGGCGGCAAAGATATTCGCAGGTCAGATCGGATTTCAGAGTCCACGAGGCGTTGGTGTAGCCGAAGGCGGAGGCGAGATTGGGAACGTCGCTGTACATCATGCCCTTGTAGGTGAGCGAGCGCGAGAGATTGGCGGGAGCTCCGTCGATGACGACTTGCATGCCGCCGAGAAGCTGCACCTTGAGGCCGGTGGCGGTGACGATGATGTCGGCGGGGAGATCTTCGCCGGATTTGAGACGCAAGCCCGTTTCGGTGAAGGATTCGATCTGATCGGTGACCACGGAGGCTTTGCCGGCCCGGATGGCGGCAAACAGGTCGGCATCGGGGACGAGGCAGAGGCGCTGGTCCCAGGGATTGTAGCTGGGGGAGAAGTGCTTGGTGACGTCGTAGCCTGGGCCGAGCTGCTTTTGCGCGAGCCGGAGGATGCCTTTTTTTGTTACGTCCGGTTTGCGGCGCGCGAGATTGTAAAAGTACATGCCGATGAGAACATTTTTCCAGCGGATAAGCGTGTGGGCCAAGCGCGCGGAGAATTTTCCGCGAAGCCAATCGGCAATGAAATCTTTGGAGGGGCGGGCGACGATGTAGCTGGGCGAACGTTGCAGCATGATGACGTGCGCGGCGGTTTCGGCCATGGCGGGGACGAGCGTTACGGCGGTGGCGCCGCTGCCGATCACCACGACGCGTTTGCCGGCATAGTCGAGATCGGCGGGCCAGTGTTGCGGGTGGACGATGCGACCGCCGAAGGAATCCATGCTTGGCCAGCCGGGCATGTAGCCTTCGACGTAGTCGTAGTAGCCGCTGCACATGAAGAGAAAATTGGCGGTGAACTGCACGGTATTTCCGTCAGCGAGTGTGGCTTCGACGGTCCATGCGGCTTGTGCGGAGGACCACGACGCGCGTTGGACTTTATGGCCATAACGGATTTTGCGGTCGATGCCGTATTCGCTGGCAGTTTCGCGGATGTAGTTGAGGATGGAAGGGCCGTCGGCGATGGCTTTGGCGTCGGACCACGGACGAAACGGATAGCCGAGGGTGAACATGTCCGAATCGGAGCGCACGCCGGGATAGCGGAAGAGGTCCCAAGTGCCACCAATAGCGGCGCGGCCTTCAAGGATGGCGAAGGATTTGGTGGGGCATTTTTTCTGCAGGTGATAGGCGGCGCCGATTCCGGAAAGGCCGGCGCCGACGATCAGCACATCGAAGTGCTCGATGTGCGATGCGCCGGTGTTCGATGATGTGGTGGGGGCGGCGATGGCTACGCCGTCAGACATCCGCGATTCCTCTACTCTCTTATATCACTGATGGCGACTGGGGAAAATTCTCTGACGGCGGCGTCCGCTTTCGCGACGAGGAGTCCCATTTCCGCACGATGCTTCTGCTGAAAAGGTTACGGGAAATCGTTTAGTGGTTTACCTTTCAACGAGATAGGTTGAATAGATGGGAGGCCTTGGCGGTGCAGGAGTAACGGCGGGAAATTGTCGAGTTTCTAGCGAGGTGGCGGATGGGAAATCTATTGCAGGACTTGCGCTACGCGTGGCGGGCGTTCTTTAAGGCGCCGTGGTTCGCAGTATTGGCGATTGTGACGCTGGCGCTGGGAATTGCCGTGAACGCCACAATTTTCAGCGTGGTGAATGGGATTCTGCTGCGGCCGTTGCCGGTGGCGCATCCCGAGCAACTGGCGGTGCTCAGCTTGCAGCAGGGTGGCGACAAGGCGCAACAAAAATTTTCGTACCCGGATTATGCGGAGTTGCGCGAGCAGGCCAGCGCCGCGTTTACCGATGTGGCGGCGTATACGCTTACGCTTTCAAGTTTGACCAGTGACAAGGTGGGAGACCATTCGCTGGTGACCCGCGTGACGGGAAATTATTTTTCGATGTTGGGCCTGCAGCCGGCATTAGGGCGACTGATTTTGCCGTCGGAGGGGCAGGCGCCGGGGGCTGATCCAGTGATTGTGCTGGGGTACGCGTACTGGCAGAAGCGATTTACCGGGGACCGAAGCGTGTTGGGTAAGCATGTGGAACTGGGCGGACACGCGATGACCATCGTGGGGGTGGCGCCGAAAGAGTTTCATGGCGCGTATTTCATCGTGAATTCCGATCTGTATGTGCCGCTGAGCGCAGACATCGCGGAAGCGGGGCAAATCACGGCGCAGGATACCTGGACGAACCGCGCGAGACGCCATTTGACGCTGCTGGGTCGGCTCAAGCCGGGCATGCGGGTGCGGCAGGCGGAGGCTTCGCTGAACGTGGTGGCGCAACGCCTGGCGGCGGACCATCCGGACACGGACAGGGCCATCGCGATTCGCGCGTTTCCAGAGAATTTGGCGCGTCCTGATCCTGACCCGGACAATGCTCTGACGGTGATGTCCGCGGCATTTATGACGTTGGCGGGATTGGTGCTGCTGGTGGCGTGCTTCAACGTAACCAACGTGTTGCTGGCGCGAGCCACGGCGCGGCAACGCGAGATGGCGATTCGTTCGGCGTTGGGCGCGGGACGACGGCGGCTGGTGCAGCAGTTTTTGACCGAGAGCTTGCTGCTGGCGGCGCTCGGCGGAGGACTCGGTTTGTTGCTTACCGGATGGGCCACGAAATTTCTCAGCTCGCTTTCGCTGGGCACGGATTTGCCGATTCAGTTGAACTTTTTGCCGGACGCGCGAGTG
>JBEKVU010000492.1:0-3413 GCA_049513775.1 Candidatus Acidiferrum sp. | reverse complement strand
AATCTCCAGGCCGCCACTATATCGCTGACCACTCAGGATCGGCAACTCGCCAAAAGAGGCCGACAGTGAATATAGCGAAGGATACGCCCTTATGGCCCAAACGCTTCTCGCAAGATGCAGTTCACGTAGCGCTCACGACTTTTCTGCTCTCGATTGCACTCACAATAGTTACTTTCGATGACCCGGGCCCACAGCCGCCCGCGTCCATGCTGCATCAAGTTTCGATTGTTGACGTGTCGTCTGTAGCCAAGTCGCTAATCGCGTTTCCGGTTCGATGCGGCGCGTCGGGTGAGATGGTCTTCCGGCTGTATCGCCCGGGCGACACTCTCGGCGCTCCATTTCTGGAAGTCGAACGGGGTGCAACGACGTTGGCCACGTCGTTCGACTTTCACTCCATTCATGATGATTCGATTAAGAATACGAAGACGCTTAAAGCCTTCGATTTTCAGATTCAGGGTGGCAAGCTCTATGTCATCGCTGAAGACGACAATCTGGATGGCTTCGTCTTGAAGTTTTCGATGAGCGACGGAAGTTTCGACAGCGCCGTCGCGCTGGAGAAAGGATTCCAGCCCCAAAAGCTAGGCTTATTCAGTTCCGGAGGGTTCATCGTTACCGGAACAATCGCTCGACGAGATTCCACAATCAAGTCTTTGATTACGGAAGTAGCTACGGCGCAATACGGTCCTGACGGCAGGTTTCAACAATACATTCACGTCGTCGGAGACTTTTCGATTGCGGGGCCGTCACCTAGCTCAGCAGACCTTGGTCTCTTAGCCGGAACCATTGTCTCCCAATCTGGCGCGAATGTTTATGTTCTCCGTCCCGGAAAGCCAAGCGTCATATTTACGTTGAACGAGACTAGTGGAAAGCCGGAAAGGCACGAGATTTGGGGACCGGGCGAGGGTTGGCGGCCCTTTTCCTTCCAAATGGACGCTGACCGTGCCCTCATCGGCTTCCTTTACGATGTGAAGGATTCGAAGCAGAGCACACAGATAGTTCAGTACAACTTCTCTCCGGGGACGGCGAGCTTTGTGCCGATTGCAACCAACTATCTGGGCGACGACGTTTTCGGAGCATTTGGATGCACCGATTGGCAGGGAAACTTCTACACCATCACGGCTCGAAACAACCATCTTGCGGTCATGGAATCTCGGGGCCAATAACCCCTGCAACAACAAAGCCACCAACATCACTTCCACTTATATTGCCACAATAACTTCCAAATCGTCACAAACTCCTGCACCATGCGCGGCGTGGGCAAATCCGTGGACACCAACTGCCCCAAGCTCCTCCTGTACGCGGCCTGTACATGCGATTGTGCCAAACGCGCAAGCCCTTGGCGGAATTTATCCACCTGCTCTTTCGTCATCGCATTCGGAGGCGGAATATGCTTTTGGCTGTTCACCGGAAATCTCGCTTTCCGGTAGAGGTGGGAATTATCTTTTGCCAGATTGCGCAGATGGCGTTAAGGTGCCTTGCGAAGGCCCGTAATTCTGGCTTCGTCACCCGCTCTTCGTTCACGTTCAAAACAAACTCGCCCGCCTGCTGCGGGGACCTGAACGTTGTTTTCGGAGCACTTGGAGCAGCTCAAGGAAGGGTCGGAACCCAGAAGCGCAACCGACGCAACGACTTAGCTAGATTTGAGTCAACTTCGAAGGCAGATGCTCTATCCAGCTGAGCTAGGGGCCCGCAGCGATTTTACCACGCCGGGCCGTACGCTAATACGCGTCAAAAGTTTTCGCTTGGCCGCAACGGGTGCTCGAGCCACCAACTGCCTGCAGGCTCCGCTCCGCTCTTCGCCCTCAGCGCCGTGCTACACTGCGATTTGTGTGACGGTGAAAAATGACGACTAAAGAAGCAAAGCCGGCTGCGCCGAAGCCACCCTTGGGCGCGCAGATTCGCAGCGAAATTCTGGCGTGGTTTTGGGTGGGCCTGGCGTTTTTGCTAATCAACGGAACCGTGGGACAAGCCCGCGTGATTCCCTCTGGCTCCATGGAGCGAACGCTACTGGTTGGCGATCACCTGCTCATGAGCCGCGTCGGATACGACGCCGGAGTTCCCTTCACGAATTGGCACGTCCCACTGTGGCGCAATCCCAAGCGCCAGCAGATCATCATTTTTACGCCGCCCTATGCGCCCAGAGAGACCGACCTTATCAAACGCGTGGTCGGCCTGCCGGGAGACACCGTCGAGCTGCGCAACGGCGCGGTGTGGATCAACGGCGCCAAGCTAAATGAAACCTACACTACCGGCCCGACCATGCCGGCTCCGCAGCGGACCGCCCCGGCAGGATTTACGGAGGCGCAATTTCCTTACGTGGTTCCCAAGGACTGTTACTTCGCCATGGGTGACAATCGCGGCAATTCCTACGACAGTCGCTTCTGGGGTTGCGTTCCGCGCCAGGACATTATCGGCACGCCGATCATGATCTACATGTCTTTGAATGCGCGGGAAGATGCCTGGGAACCGGGACAGATTCGCGAGCGCTTCTTCGCCTATGCGAATGCCTTGTTGCATCCGAGTTCAGTGCGCTGGACGCGCTTGTTCCACACGTTCTAGCGGCCACCGAAAATTCCGACGCGATCCGGGGTGCGCTTGGCGCGTCGTCATTCGGCCCTGCGCTTCAGCGCTTTCTCCAAATCACTTTCTGCCGCGTGGAAATCTCGGCCAGCACTAAGCGCGGATCACCGTTACTCCCATTCGCTCATAGGGGACTGTACTCTCTTCGGAAACGCCGCTTTCCACGATGATGGAGCTGGCGTCCGTCACCGGCGCGATCAAATAGGGCGACGCCGCATTCAGCTTCTCGCTGGACACGAGAACGACAGTCTCGGCCGCGGCCGCGATAAACGCGCGTTTTATGTGCGCCTCTTCCAGGTCGCCGGTCGTTAGGCCAGCTTCGGGATGGATCCCCGTCACGCCCAGGAAAAACGTATCCGCCCGAATTTGCCGTATCGCCTCGATGGCCGCTGCCCCTACCGCGACCACAGAGTGCTTGAACAAGCGGCCACCGATCAACAGCACCTCGATTCCGGGGTGCGAGACAAGTTCCATTGCGATGGTCGGACTATGGGTCACCGCCGTGGCATGCAACTCTGGCGGTAGATGGCGGACCAATTCTCGCGTGCTGGTGCCTCCATCAAGAATCACCACCTGGCCGGGCTGAATCATTGCCGCAGCCGCCTTGCCGATCGCGATCTTCGCCGCCGTACCGATCTTCTCGCGCCCACCAAAATCGACGACGGCCGGCGATGCCGGCAAAGCGCCGCCATGCACTCGTTGCAAAAGACCCTGTAGCGCCATTTCACGAAGATCGCGGCGTATAGTGTCTTCAGAGAGACCAAGTTCCTTGCTTACGCTTTTGGCGATGATCTGGCCATCGGTCCTAAGCTTCTTTAGAATCAATTGCTTGC
>JBEKVU010000491.1:0-3415 GCA_049513775.1 Candidatus Acidiferrum sp. | reverse complement strand
CCGGGTCGCGCAGGACGCGGTGGGCATCATTCAATTCGGAACTGCGTTTGAGGGAAAGTTCGCGTTCCATTTCGCTGGCGTTCACGAAATTATCGGGATGCAGCTTCCAGCTGAGCTGCAGGAATTTCTGTTCAAGGGCGCCCATTTCGATCCAGAGTTTTTTGGGAAGTTCGAACAGCGCGAAGTAGTCGAGGGAATGCGGGATTTGCTGCAGCTTGCCGCAACTCGAGCAGAAATGCGTGCCGAGGGCGCGCTCGTGACAGCTCCAGCAGACGAGCGGTGGATTCGTAGCGGTCGGTGGTGTGCTCATGTTAGTTTGATTAGTTTTCGCCCGCTTAGGGGCAGCTCATTGAAGGCGAAACCGCGCGAAGTGCTGCCCTTCGGCCCCCCGAAAAGGCCGCAAATAGGTCCAAAAACCGCCAACTCCAGGATTGCTTCTAACATTGGTTCAAAAATCAGCTCCAGAAGTTCCCTCGCTCATTGTCCTGACGACTCTAGAAACGAAATGGCTGGCGAGTGCTGCGCCAGCCACCAACAGCGGCAAATCTTGGCCAAACGTTCAGGCGGTGAACGAACTGCCGCAGCCGCAGTTTCTGGCGGCGTTGGGATTCTGGAAGACGAAACCCTGGCGCATCAGCGTTTCTTCGTATTCCAGCGTGGTGCCGTTCAGATACAGAAAACTTTTGGGGTCGACAAAGAGGCGCGCGCCGAATTCCTCGAAGATTTTGTCGCGGTCGCGGGCTTGCGTATCTAGACGCATGGCGTAAGAAAGGCCGCTGCAGCCGCCGCCTTGCACGCCCACGCGCAGGCCGCCGATTTCCGGGGAGACGCCGTCTTTTTCTAATAAGGCACGGATCTTTTTTGCGGCGCGTTCGGTAAGGTGGATTTTCGGAGTCCTTGGGGCGCCAGAGTCGTCGACATTGGGCTTGATGCCCAGGAGATTTTTTTCTTCGGTTGTGTCTGTGGCCATTTTTGGTGCTCCGACTTAGAAGCAAAACTCATTGGTGCTTGTGGCCTACGCCTGGGAGTTTGGGCGCAACATGTTGCGCCCTACAAAGGCAGAGTCACAAGCAAAAGCAAAACCGCGCAGCATGCTGCGCCACTACAAAGTCAAAGTCGCGCGCTGCGTGGTTAGTGCGCGACTTTCTCGGCTACGGGAACCGTGATGCCGTGCTTTTTCTTCCAGTCGCCGATGGCGGCTTTGATGGCGTCTTCGGCTAGGACCGAGCAGTGAATCTTGACCGGGGGCAGGGCGAGCTCGCGCACAATGTCCGTGTTCTTGATGGACAACGCTTCTTCGACCGTCTTGCCCTTGACCCATTCGGTGGCCAAGCTGGAGCTGGCGATCGCCGAGCCGCAACCGAAGGTTTTGAATTTTGCTTCTTCGATCACGTTGGTGTCCGGATTGATTTTCATCTGCAGCTTCATGACGTCGCCGCATTCCGGAGCGCCGACGAGGCCGGTGCCCACGTTGGGATCTTCCTTTGAGAGGCTGCCCACATTGCGCGGGTTGTTGTAGTGATCCACTACTTTGTCGCTATATGCCATGACCTGTGCTCCTTAACTTTCCTGGGACTCGTCTGGCCGCTAAACGGCCGTCAAATCTTTGGACCGCGAAACGGGCAACACCCTTTAGCCAAAGCTAATAAAACTTACGCGACCCAAGAATACCCTCGGCTTGCACAAAGCCGCAACACCGAGAAGCCGATCGCTTAGCTTCTCGCCATATTCTGCACGTTAACGAAGCCGGCGCTGCGGATGGCCTTGTCCGAGAGCGAAACGTTCGGCACCCACGCCGAGCGCCCCGCGGTCAACTGCCGCAAAGCATCCTTGATGAACTCCGCTCCGAGACCGAGCAATTTCAAAAACGCACGGACTTCCTGCAATTGCTGGAAGGAGCGCTGTCCCGCGGGCATGGCCTCATCGCTTTCGTCATACGGCACGAAGGCTACACGGAACGCGGCCCCGGTGCCCCCGATCGAACGGTGAATCTGGATGGTTCCTTCGCTTGCCATTGAACTACCCTCGCTTTTCCGGACTGTGCTTACGCTGTTTGCCATTTGACCTTTGAAATGTCGATGCCTTCCTTGGCCATTTCGTATAACGGAGACAATTCGCGGAGCTTGGTGACGACTTGGGTCATCTTTTCGATGACGTAGTCGACCTCCTCCGGCGTATTGAAGCGGCCGAGGCCAAAGCGAATCGAGGTGTGCGCGAGGTCTTCGCCCACGCCTAATGCTTTGAGTACATAGCTGGGCTCGAGGGTTGCCGAAGTACAGGCGGAACCGCTCGAAACCGCGATGTCGTTGATACCCATCAGCAAAGACTCGCCTTCCACGTAGGCGAAACTCATATTTAGATTGTTGGGCAGCCGGTGCTCCATCGAGCCGTTGATGAAGACTTCATCGAGCTTGGCTTCGAGGCCTTTTTGCAGCCGGGTGCGCAGCTCGAGCATGCGCTTGGATTCTTCGGGCATCTCTTGGTGCGCGATTTCGCAGGCTTTGCCGAGGCCGACGATGCCGGGAACGTTCAGCGTGCCGGAGCGCATGCCGCGTTCGTGGCCGCCGCCATCGATGATGGCGGAAAGCTGCACGCGCGGGTTGCGACGGCGGACGTACAGCGCGCCCACGCCCTTGGGGCCGTAGATTTTGTGCGCCGAGATAGCCAGCAGATCGATGTTGTCTTTCTGCACGTCTACGGGGATTTTTCCGACAGCTTGCACGCCATCCACGGCGAAGAAAATGCCGTGTTCCTTGGCGATTTTGCCGATTTCGGCGATCGGGTTAATGGCGCCAATTTCATTGTTGGCATACATCACGGTAATCAAAATCGTGGTTGGCCGGATGGCGGCTCTTAGTTCCTCGAGATTGACGCGACCGTCTTTCTGCACCGGCAAATAGGTAACTTCGAAGCCCTCTTTCTCGAGACGCTTGCAGGTGTCCAGCACCGCTTTGTGCTCGATGGCTTCGGTGATGATGTGATTGCCCTTTTCGCGGTACATTTCGGCAACGCCCTTGATCATCAGGTTGTCGGACTCTGTGGCGCCGCTGGTAAAGATGATTTCTTTCGGGGTGGCGTTGATCAGCGAGGCGATTTGCTGGCGCGCGGTTTCCACCGCTTCTTCGCCAGCCCAGCCAAAGGAGTGGTTGCGACTCGCGGCGTTGCCAAACTTCTCGTTAAAATAGGGCAGCATGGCTTCGACTACACGCGGATCGACCGGCGTGGTTGCGTGATTGTCCATGTAAATCGGCAGTTTTACGGCCATTTCTCGGTCTCCTGATTCCTAACGCAATTCCACTAGCGCGTGCTCGTGCGCTTCTTCGCTCATCTGAGAAATCGTTACGGTGCTCAAGACATGCAAAATGCTTTCATTGACCTTGCGCAACGGCTCGCGCACCGTGCAGCGATCCGTGGC
>JBEKVU010000490.1:0-3417 GCA_049513775.1 Candidatus Acidiferrum sp. | reverse complement strand
AAGGGAAAGACCTATGGGCCCGGTTCTCCAGTTAAAGAAATACCTTAAGTTTATTCTGGTCTTGTTTTTGGTTGGTTTGTTTGGCGGATTTGTGGGAAACGGCCGCGTGCTAGGGGATGAAAAGGCACATCCCTACTATCCGCTGCAACTGAAGGTCATTCACGTGGACTCGCACCTGCTGGCCGAGAATAATGCGGTGCCCAAGAACTGCGACCTACAGAATTTCGACGCTTATTGCAACGAGAGCAAGAATCCTTCGGTCGAGTACGTGATGGTGATGGAGGACGCGCACGGCGACCGCTACACCATCTCTTGCACGGTGGACTCGCGGTGGTCCAAATGCTCCGGCTTGCCGCTCGGCGCAAAGTTTGATGGCCGCCAGGAAAAGGGCGGCATCACGCTGATCCACGAAGATGCCGAAGGCCGGGACAAGAAGGAGTTCTACCACCTGCTGGATACCAAGCTGGCCCCGGAACCTGCCGCCGACAATGCACAATCTCCCGCCGCCGGGGCCCAGCCCGCCGCGGCACAACATTCGTATTCGCCCGCTGGGCCCACGTCCAATGGGGTGTATGCAGAGCCGCTTTCGCCCGCGCTCAGTTCGCACTACGGACAAGGCAACTCCGGGGACACCGTGCGGTGCACCTTCAGCACCACACCCGCCGGCGCGGATATCGTGCTGGACGGCAAATATGTGGGAAGTACTCCGTCGGAAATCGTCATTCCCGTTGGCCCGCACACCGTGGTATACACTCTCAGCGGATTCGCCTCATGGAAGCGCGACCTTACGGTGTTGCCGGCCTCAGAGCTTCATGTTAGCGCGGTATTACAGAAGGAACAGCGTTAAAGGCACGACCGACTACCCACGGGAACGAGCACGAATCGTCTAGAACGAATCGGAGGAGCGCATGGCCAGCAGGACCAGTGCAATGGCGGCAGGTACGTCTACCGAGTACAGCATTTGGCGGGTGATTATGGCGTCCTCGGTGGGCACCATGATCGAATGGTACGACTTCTATATTTTTGGAAGTCTGGCGGCGATTCTCTCCTTGAAGTTTTTTCCACCTGGGAACGACACCGTGGCGTACATCTCGTATCTGGCTACGTTCGCGGTGGGCTTCGTGGTACGACCATTTGGCGCGCTGTTCTTCGGGCGCATCGGCGACCTTGTCGGACGGAAATACGCTTTCCTGGTGACGCTTACCATCATGGGCGGCGCCACCGCGGTCATCGGTTTCATGCCCACCTTCGCCGTGGCTGGATGGATCACCCCGGTGTTGCTGATTCTGATCCGCGTCCTGCAAGGCCTGGCTCTCGGCGGTGAGTACGGGGGCGCGGCGGTGTACGTTGCTGAACACGTTCCCGACAATAAACGCGGCTTCTACACCAGCTTCATTCAAATTACCGCCACGCTCGGGTTGTTCGTTTCCCTGCTGGTGGTGCTGGGTACGCAATCGGCGATGACCAAAGAACAGTTTTCCGCATGGGGCTGGCGCATCCCCTTTCTGATTTCCATCATTTTGGTTTCCATCTCTCTGTACATACGCTTGAAGATGAAAGAGTCCCCGATCTTCGCGCAACTGAAGAGCACGGGATTGAGCTCGACGCAGCCGCTGAAGGACGCCTTTGGAAAATGGGCGAACCTCAAGCTGGTGTTGATTTCGCTTTTTGGCGCAACCGCGGGCCAAGGCGTGGTGTGGTATACGGGACAGTTTTACGCGCTGTTCTACCTGCAGACCATTCTTAAGGTGAATACCAAGACGGCGTCGATTATCGTAGCCATCGCTTTGCTCTGCGCGATGCCGTTCTTCACGGTGTTTGGCGCGCTCTCCGACAAGATTGGCCGGAAGTGGCTGATGATGGCGGCATGCTTGCTGGCGGTGGTGAGCTACATACCGATTTACAAAGCCATGGAAACCGCTGCTGGCAACAACGTCGTCACCGTGAAATCGACCAAGAACAAAGTGACCGGCGCTATCGCGCTGACCGCGATGACCACGGATGCGACCGGAGCACTGGTGCCAGCCAAGGAAGCGCCAAGCCCCAACCAGCCCATGCTGGTGCTGCTGGTGTTCATCCAGGTATTTTTCGTGTGCATGATCTATGGACCGATTGCTGCCTATCTGGTGGAAGCGTTCCCGGCGAAGATTCGGTATTCGAGCTTGTCTTTGCCGTATCACATAGGCAACGGAGTGTTTGGCGGATTGTTACCGCTGATCGGCCTCTCGGTTTGCGCCGCGACGGGGAACATTATTGCCGGTGTGTACTATCCGATGATCGTGGCGGGCATTACTTTTGTGGTGGGCAGCCTGCTCCTGAAAGAAACACACGGCACGTTGATTTGGGCGGAGACCGGGGTGACGGCGCCCGCATCGGGCAACGATTGAACGGGCGTGGCGCGCGATATCGTTGTTTATAGCAGCCGATTTGAGGACGCTTACGCTTGGCCGGACGCATTGACGCAGGCTGTTTTTCCGTAGCATCATCTGGGGGCGTGGCGAGGGGGTACTCGCCGCGCAAGTTCTATACGAAACCGTTTCCTTACGCACCAATTCGCAGCGAATACTTCAGTCGATCAGCAAACCGGGAGCCCCTCCGTGGCTAAAACACGTCAAAAAGAGAAGTCCAAACCGGCGGCAGCGACCCACAAAAAGCCTGCCAACGGCAATTCGGCCGGGCGAGAGCAGCTCACCGACGCGCAAATTGCGGTGCATTGGAAGGAAGAGGAATATTTTCAGCCCTCGGCGAAATTTATCGGACAGGCCAACCTAAACGATCCGGCGATGGTGGCGCGGTTTGACGAGAAGTATTTTCCCGAGTGCTTTCGCGAATACGCGGACTTGCTGGATTGGGATACCTACTGGCACACCACGCTGGACGCGAATGATCCGCCGTTCTGGAAGTGGTTCGTGGGCGGCAAACTGAATGCCTGCTATAACTGCGTGGACCGGCATCTGGCGGAGCACAAGAATAAGGCGGCGCTGATTTTCGTGCCGGAGCCGGAAAATGAAGCGGCGACGGTGGTCACCTACCAAGAGTTGTATCGGCGCGTGAACGAGACGGCGGCGATGCTGCGCGATTTTGCCGGGCTAAAAACCGGAGACCGCGTAACCATTCACATGCCGATGATTCCTGAGTTGCCCATCACCATGCTGGCGTGCGCGCGACTGGGCATCGTGCACTCCGTGGTGTTTGGCGGATTCAGCGGCGAAGCTTGCGGGCTGCGCGCGGCGGACTCCGGGAGCCGCGTACTGATCTATGCCGACGGCTACTACCGCAACGGCAAGTGGATCGATCACAAAGGCAACGCGGACATTGCCGTGGCTACCGCGAAAAAAGAAGGCCAGGCGGTCGACAAAGTTTTGGTGTGGAAGCGCTATCCCGGAAAAACTTCTTCCGATTCGCCGATGATCATGG
>JBEKVU010000489.1:0-3429 GCA_049513775.1 Candidatus Acidiferrum sp. | reverse complement strand
AAGCATGGGTCGCCGCCTTTGCGTCCCACGCTCGCGCCGGCAAATTCGATTCGTCAGCCGCTCCCATCGACAGCCCTTCCGCCCACCCCTATGTTCTCGAGATATCGGGATTTCAAGTCATCGCGCTAGTGGTTTTCGCCCTGCTCAGCCTCGCTCTGGGGCTAGCCGTAGGCCGCGGTCCGCTCGCCAAGCACCTCCAGAATGCCCAAGAATCCATGCCGGGCCTCGACGCCATCTCTTCGCCAACCCTGAGTCGCCCGAGCGAAATGACTCCACCAATTTCCTCTTCATCGCATACCACGGATACTCCAGGTAACCGTCGACTCTCCGCCGTCACACCGTCCGCCGTCAATCCGTCAGCGCCTTCGCCCGATGCCCCAACCGACTCAACCTCCCTAGTCGCGCGGAACACCCCGTCACCCCCAAGTCCTCAACCCGGCGCTTCACCAACAGCTTCGCCCAAATCGATCAACCCTCTGAGCACCGCTCCACCAAGTCTCGCCCCAGGCAAGCTCCCGGCCATGCCTCTCGTAGCCCCGCGCCTGTCCAGCTTACCCGCCACCATGCTAGTCTCCGGCCCCGGCGACGGCACCAAACCCTTCCGCCTAACCCTCCCAGAAAAACCCGTCGCCGCCTCCGACTCCTTCGCCATGACCTCCCAGCTCTCCGTCCTAGTCTGCCCCGACGCCGGCTCCGCCCACAAACCCACTCGCGTACAAGCCGGCCAACTAATCTCCTTCTTCTGGCCCCATTATCCCCGCCCAGGCGACCACCACGCCTCCGCAGAAACCGTGAAGCTCCGCATCACCGTAGGAAATCTCGGCCAAGTCCTTGACGTAAAGCACCTAAGCGGCTCGCACACTCTTTTTCTCGCCGCCAGCACCGCCGTCCGCCAGTGGCGCTACAAACCCACCCTCCTCAACAGCAAGCCCGTGCAAGCCCAACATGATGTCACGATCGAGTTCCGCCCACCCCAACACTCCGCCTTCCTCCCCGCCCCTGCTCCCGCCCGCAACTAAGCAGTGGGCAGTTCTAGCAGCGAGCCACATCCAATTTCTGGGAGTCAGCGTTGGCTGTCCGCGCGCTAAAGAAATCGCCAAAAATGCCTGTGTGTCACCGTGGAGGCTATGCTAAGTCGGGGCCGTCGATTTGCGTCTCGCGCCGTGACGTATCGTGAGTACCCATACCGTCTCTCGACGCTCGTCGACTTCGTAAATCACGCGATAAGTGTGAGGCTCGCTGCCGTACAGCAAGTGACGCAAGCCGCGGTTCAGCTTGCGGGCTTCCGGCGCCACCGGACATCGCCGAGGTTGCGTGGAAAGCGCGCCTACCGCTTCCTCAAGCCCGTCAAACAACGTGTCGGCGCGTGTGATTCAGCGGCGTGGTTCTCTTGGTAGCTCTTCGAAGCCGTGTCTTGTGCTCGACAAGCCGGTTGAAGTAGAGCAGAGTGCAGTATCTTTTGGACTGCACAAACTCGTAGTTCAGACCCAACTTTTCTTTCCGCTTGCAGACGCGCGCTCAAACTTCCAAAATCACCGGCAAAATCAACGGCCGCTTCGAGGTATGCTTATTAATATACCGCTTCAAATCAATCCGAATCTTCTCTTTGATCACGCCCCAATCGCCCTTCTCCTCGGCGTTGGATTCGTTCACCGTCTTCAGCACCACCGCGCGCGCCCCGGCCACCAACTCCTGCCCGTTGTCACTCATCAATCCGCGCGACACGATCTCCGGCTGCGACTCCAGCTTTCCTGTCTGTTTATCGATCGCAATGATCGTCACCACCACGCCATCCTCGGACAAATGCTTGCGATCCCGCACCACCACTTCTTCAATCTCTTCGAGCGATCCCGAATCCACCAGCACGCGCCCGGCGCTCACCGGATCGCGCCGCCGCGCTCCATCCTCGTTCAGCTCCAGCACTTGCCCGTCTTCCATCAACAAAATCTCGCTCGAAACACATCCGAGTTGCGCCGCGAGTCCCGCATGACGGAACAAATGCCGATACTCGCCGTGTACCGGAATAAAATACTTCGGCTTCACCAGTTGCAAAATCAACTTCTGTTCTTCCTGGCTCGCGTGCCCGGAAACGTGAATCGTTCCGCCCGAATTGTCGTAATACACCAGCGCCCGCCGCCGGCACATATGATCCAGCATCCGGAAAATCGCTTTCTCATTTCCCGGAATAATCCGCGCCGAAAGCACCACGGAATCGTTCTCATCCACGCTCACGAACCGATGGTTGTCCACCGCAATCCGCGATAGCGAAGACATCGGCTCCGCCTGGCTCCCGCTCGCCATAATAATGATCCGCTTCGGATCGAACGAACGAATGTCCTGCGGTCGCACTACCATCCCGTCAGGGATGCGCAGATAATCCAACGAGTGGGCGATTTCCACGTTGTCGACCATGCTGCGGCCCACAAACGCCACCTTCCGCCCCACCCGCGAAGCAATATCAATCACCTGTTGAATGCGGTGTATCGACGACGCAAAACACGAAAGAATCACGCGCCGCGGCGCCGACCGGCAAATATCTTCAATCCGCGGCACAATCGCTCGTTCCGAAGGAGTAAATCCCGGCCGCTCCACGTTCGTCGAATCGCTAAACAGCGCCAGCACGCCCTCCGCCCCATACCGCGCAAAGGTGTGCAGGTCAAACGGTGCCCCGCCGACCGGCGTCTGATCGATCTTGAAATCCCCCGTATGAATGATCACGCCCGCCGGCGTTCGCACCGCCAGTGCCACGCAATCAATCGTCGAGTGCGTCACCGGAATAAACTCAATCTCAAACGCGCCAAGCTCCACCAGTCGCCCAGGCACCACTTCGCGCAACGTCGTCGAGCCGAGCAGTCCTGCTTCCTCAATGCGCTTCTTCACCAGCGCCAGGGTAAACCGCGTGCCATACACCGGCACATTCAAGTCCCGCAAAATGTATTGCAGCGCGCCAATGTGATCTTCGTGCCCGTGCGTCAGCACGATTCCGCGCACGTGCGCGCGGTTCTGCTTCAAATACGAAATATCCGGAATCACCAAATCCACGCCAAGCAGTTCGGACTCCGGAAACATCATCCCCGCGTCGATGACGATGATGTCGTCACCCACACGCAAGGCCATCATGTTCATGCCGAATTCGCCGAGACCGCCAAGAGGTATTACCAGTAATGATTGCTGAGGCTTGCTCAATGAAGCGTCATCTCCGAGACGCAAACGAGAATCGTATCACATCACCCGTAGCCGGCGTCGGCGTTGGCTGCGGGTTGTAACGCCATTCTAAGCGGCCGCCTTCTGAGGCGGTCGCTCTTGTTTGTGTGCCGAGCATGCTCGATAGCTTGGGGGTGAGAGTCCCCTACCCAACCTGATGGAGGAGAAGGGTTAGTGAAGCGCAAGGGCATCGCCGCGAGGCGGGGTCTGAAAGAAGCGTGGAAC
>JBEKVU010000488.1:0-3441 GCA_049513775.1 Candidatus Acidiferrum sp. | reverse complement strand
AGTCATGCACGGAGCTATCTTGCCCGGACCAACCGCAATGGAACGCGCACAACGACGCCGGAGAGAAATTCATCCCGCAGGAGAGCAGTGCCAAAATCGTGAGGGCTGCTTTCAAGCGCATGGCAGGCTTAGAGTACCTCGCGGGACATTCGGTTACAACGCGCGTTATAAGGCATCAGGCGTGCGGATGAGATTTGTCGTAGATGTCCATGAGTTGGCGGATGGAGGCGTGGGTGTATTTTTGCGTGGTGGAAAGGGATTGGTGGCCGAGGAGCTCCTGGATGGCGCGGAGATCGGCGCCGTCCGCCAAAAGATGTGTGGCGAAAGCGTGGCGCAGAGAATGCGGGTGCAGGTCCCAGTTTACGTTGATGAGGCGGACGTATTTTTTTACGATGCGGCCCACGGAGCGTTGCGTGAGACGGCGGCCGGCGTAGTTGAGGAACACGGCGTCGGTATCCGGGGCGGCGCGACGACTGGCGCGCGAACCTGCGGATTGCAACAAGAGTTCCTGACGCAACGGCCAGTATTTTTCGAGGGCTTCCTGCGCTTTGCCGCCGTAGGGCACGACGCGCTCTTTGTTGCCCTTGCCGCGGACGCGGAGCATGCGCTCGTGACGGTCGATGTCGACAAGGTTCAGTCCGGTGAGTTCGCTGACGCGGAGACCTGCGGCGTAGAGCAGCTCGAGGATGGCACGATCGCGAGGAAGGAGCAGGGCTTCTTCGACCAGGCGGGTTTTGGGCGCCAGCTTTTTTGTGGCGCGCGCGATTTCCGAAGTACTTGCATCGGCTTGCGCCGGACCTGATTGCGGGGGCGCTAGCTGGTTGAGAAAAACGTTCATCTCTTCGGCCGAGAGCACGCTGGGAATGCGTTTGGGAAGCTTGGGCGTGGGCACCAGGCGAGCGGGGCTTTCTTTGAGCAGCTCTTCGCGGACGCAATATTTGAAAAATGAGCGCAACGTGGCGAGCTTGCGGGCGATGGAGCTTTTTTGCAGACCCTGATCATGGAGGTGCGCGACGAATTCGCGGATTACGTGATGCTGCACTTCGACTAACGCCGGCGGCTGGAGGCCCGGCGGTGAAAGATAAGAGATGAATTGCGCGAGGTCCTTGCCGTAATTGGAAATGGTGTGCGGAGACGAATTTCTTACAGAATGCAGGTAGGCGAGATACTTTTCGATGGCTTGAATCATGGGAACGGTTTTAGCGCCTGGTCTAGTATAGATGCAGTTTTGCGCTGAGGCGTCCCGGACGGGGTGGTTTGTTGCGGGGGCGTTGGCAGGGTTGGCGGGCGTCTCCTGATGAGGATGCGTGTCGAGCCCTTCGCGGAAATCGCTCAGGGTGAACCGCCGCACTCCAAAAAAATTAGGACTTTGCGCCGGCGGGGACGGGTTCTTCTTGCGGCACCAGGGCTGGGGCCGCCGCGGGTTCGGGCGCTAGTTTCTCCCAGTCGCAGCCTTCTTTTAAGCAGGTGTAGACGGTGCCGATTTTGGATTTTTTCTCGACGATGAACGGGCTGCCACACTTGGGACAGGGCTCGGGAATCGGCATGTACGGCGTGGTGAAATCGCAATCCGGATAACGCGAGCAGCCGTAGAAAATCCGCGGGCGGCCCCGGCCGCCTCTGCCGGCGCTGCCACGTTTCACGAATTCGCCTTCGTTGCACTTGGGGCATTTAATACCCATGGTTATGGGGCGCGTGTATTTGCACTTGGGATAACCGGTGCAGCCGATGAATTCACCGAAGCGGCCGTGCTTTTTCACCAGTTGCTTCTCGCAGAGGGTGCATTTTTCGTCGAGCAACTCGTCAGGCTGGCGGGCGATGCGCGTACCTTCGACAAGACGGCGTGTGGTCTGGCAATCGGGATAGCCGGTGCAGGCCAGGAAGGCTCCGAAGCGGCCGCGCTTTAGGGCCATTTCTTTGCCACAATTCTCGCAATACTCGACTTTGTTTTCGTCGCCCGGCTGGGCGGCCAGCTCGGGCGCCATATCTTCGATGAAATCGCAATCGGGATAGCGCGAGCAGCCGAGGAAGAATCCGAAGCTGCTGATACGCTCGAGAAGCTCGCCCTGACCGCACTTTTCGCACTTTTTACCGGTCGGGATACCCGCTTTGTAGGAAATCATTTCGTCGCCGGCTTTGTCGAGGTCGACTATGAATTTTTCCCAGAATTCACGGACCGCGTCGCGCCAAGGGAGTTTGCCCTCTTCAATTTCATCGAGCTCTTCTTCAAGACGCGCGGTGAAAGTGACGTCAAAAATGTCGTCGAAACTTTTTACCAGCAGGGTGCTGACGCGTTCACCGAGCATGGTGGGCGTGAAGCGGCCCTGATCTTTGCGAACGTATTCGCGCTCGACGATAGTGGAGATGATCGAAGCGTAGGTGGACGGCCGACCAATACCCTTTTCTTCCAAATCCTTCACCAGCGTAGCTTCCGTGTAGCGCGGAGGCGGCTCGGTGAAGTGCTGATCGGGGCGGATGGCGTCAAGGCGCAGAATTTGGCCTTCGGTGACGCGCGGCAAGGCGTTGCCTTCGCCGTCGTCGTCTTTTTCGTCGTCTTCGCGGTCGGCGGCAGCCACGGGCAATTGATAGACGCGGAGATAGCCGTCAAATTTTTGCACCGAGCCGCTGCTGCGGAAGGTGTAATCGCCGGCGCTGATGTCAATGGTGGTCTGATCGAAAATCGCCGGGAGCATTTGCGACGCGACGAAACGCTGCCAGATTAGTTGGTACAGCTTGAAGAGGTCGTCGTCGAGATATTTTCTGACGTCTTCGGGAGTGCGCGAAACATCGGTGGGGCGGACGGCTTCGTGCGCTTCCTGCGCGTCTTTTTTCGATTTGTAGTAATTCGGTTTCTCCGGCAGGTAGTTCGAGCCAAAGCGCTCCGGAATAAGTTCGCGCACCTGTTGCAGCGCGTCCTGCGAAACGTGCACGGAATCCGTGCGCATGTAGGTAATGAGCGCGACGGAGCCTTCGTCGCCAAGTTCGACGCCTTCATACAGGCGCTGCGCGAGGCCCATGGTTCGCTTGGCGGTGTAACGCAGGCGATTATAGGCGGCCTGCTGGAGCTTGGACGTGGTGAACGGCGGTGGAGCGTTGCGCCTCTTTTCGCGCTGCGTAACGTTGGCAACTTCCCATTTTGCTTTGCTGACCGCTCTGACGATGGCAGCGGCAGCGGCTTGATCGTTAACCGCGATGTCTTCGCCTTTGTATTTGAAGAGTTTGGCTTCAAAAAGTGGTGGCTGTCCGGCGTCCAGGATAGCGTGGATGGACCAATATTCGACGGGAACAAAGGCCCGAATCTCGAGCTCGCGTTCGACGATCAGCCGTAGAGCGACGGTTTGCACGCGTCCGGCGGAGAGGCCGCGGCGAACTTTGTCCCACAACAGCGGCGAGACTTTGTATCCCACGATGCGATCGAGCACGCGGCGGGCTTGCTGGGCA
>JBEKVU010000487.1:0-3469 GCA_049513775.1 Candidatus Acidiferrum sp. | reverse complement strand
TGGAAGCGGTGGAAGCTTTTGCTGGTGCGGAATTGTCTGGCGAAACCTTGGTGGCGGTTTCGGGCGTACTTTGTTCGGTTTGCGATTGATTCAGAAGACGGTCGGCAAGGTTGACGATGCCGGTGAGTGCCATGATTTACCTCCCGAACCCAGCCGTCGCGCAAAGCGTAAACGCGGCAGATATGGAGAGCGAACCGCGAGCGACGCCGAGGAGAATACAGCGGGGATATCGGCAGGGGCGGTTTGAAACTTTAGGCGGCGGTGAAAAGACTTAGGCGCACGCGGGCTATCGCTGAACGATTAGTCGATCTTAATTTTGGCGGTCAACGCTCTTCGATGCTCCTACACCCGCGTATTTCACGGATCGCCAGGGCGTTGCCACGTGAAGGGAAAGATCAACTCTCGCTTAGGAACTCGACTTCCGGAGGGCCGGGGAGCAGGCCGGCAGCCGTGCCCCGCGCGATCAGCTCGGTGACGGCTTTTTTGCCGCGTTCGCCGTAGCCCAGGGTCCAACGATTAACGTACATGCCGACGAATTTGTCGGCGAGTTCGGCGTCCATATCGCGGGCGAACTGCATGGCGTAGTTCAAAGCTTCTTCGCGATGCTCGAGACCGTAGGAAACACTGTCGCGAATCACTTTGGCGACCTGGCGGCCGAGTTGCGGGCCGAGCGCGCGGCGCACGGCGTTGCCGCCGAGGGGCAGCGGAAGATCGGTCTGTTCCTGCCACCAGATGCCGAGATCGACGATGCGGTGCAGGCCGAGCTGCGGAAAGAAGAGCTGGCCTTCGTGAATCAGGAGGCCGGCTTCGACCACGCCGTTTTGCACGGCGTCGATGATTTTGTCGAACGGAATAACCACGGCTTCAAAATTGGGCTCGAAGAGCTTCAGCGTGAGGTAAGCGGTGGTTTGCAGGCCGGGGACGCCGATGCGTTTGCCAGCCAACTCTTCTTTTTTGATGTGTTTACCGGAGACGACGATGGGGCCGTAGCCTTCGCCAAAGCTGGCGCCGCAATCGAGAAGGACGTATTTGTCGCGGAGAGAGGGGTAAGCGGCGAAGCTGACCGCGGTGACGTCGTAGGTTTCGGTCAGCGCGGCTTCGTTCAGGGTTTGAATGTCCGACAGGACGTGCGTGTACTTGTAGCCGGGGGTTTGAAGCTTGTGGGTGGCCAAAGCATAGAACATGAAGGCGTCATCGGAGTCTGGGGAGTGCGCGAGCTTGATCTCGACGGGCTCTTTTTCAGTTTTGGTCTGGGTGGCGGACATTGCGGGATCTCTTTCTTTAAGGCCCTAACGTTGGTGTAGCAGAGTGGCGATACACGTCTGACGACATCGCGCCGCACGAGCCTTGCGGCTGATAACCACCCGTGCGAGCGGGCGGCGTCGTGCTCTCCGGACAGAAGCTTCCCCAATTCGAGCAACGAGAAGCGGGGGTGGGAGAGAACGTGTGCGCCACGAGGAAGGTCCTGGCGCTGCAGTACGAAATCTGCAAGGAGAGCCTAGCATATTGGTGGGCGTGGGACAAACACTTGGAGGCTGTGTCACGAGGCACAAAAAGGCGCTCAGACAGAAGTCTGTGCTACTGATACGGAAGGGGCTCGGCAAGCTGGGCCAAGCGACGTTCGAGGCGAATGATGCGTTTTTGGAGGCTTTTTTCTTGGCGGGATTCGCGGGTTGCGCTGGCGCGGCGATGGACGCTTCCACCTGGGAAGGCCCCGGCGAAGTGGCCAGCGGGGGCGCGAGCAGAGAGCCAGCAGGCTTTGCGGAGCTCCGCGAGTGCTAGCTGAGCGAACTCGAGGGCGCGTTGATCGTCTTTGACGCGGCGCTCGTAATGCATGGACAGCTGCTCGCAGGCGTGAACGCCTTCGGCGGGATCGGTGGCGATGATCTCGTGCCAGAGCTGGGCGGCGCGTGCGTGTTCGCCAGCGCGCTTGGCATGCTCGGCCAGTTCGCGGCGGGCTTGCGGGCGAACTTCGTGAGGCAGGCCAAAATCGAGTGCCTGGGTGCAGGCGGATTGGGCGCGCTCGTTGTGTCCGCGGCGGCGGAGGAAACGCGAGAGGCCGAAGAGATCGCGGCCATCGACGCTGCCATGTTCTGGCGATTCCGTAGCGAGCAGCGAGTTTAGTTTGCAGTAGAGGGCGGCGAGGCCGCGGAGATCCATTTGGTTGTGCTTGGCGATGCCGAGGAGGGGTTCGGGCGGGCCGCCGCGGAGATAATCAAAATAATATTGCGGGATTTCGGCGGAGGTGGTGTCGTCGTCGCGGGACCAGCCGGGCGAGATAGGATCGAGTACGTGACGCTCGAGGTCGCTGAGGCGGACGGTGCCGAGGCGCAGCTTCCAGACGGCGCGCGCGGGATGCAAGAGATCGAGATGTACGGCGAGTTTTGGTGCCGGGATGCTGCGCGTCATAGTGAAGCGGCTGTGGAGCAAGGGCCAATCAAAAGTTTTGCCGTTGTAGGTGACGAGGACGGGGCGTTCGGCGATGCGGGCGGCGAGTTCGAGCAAGATGGAGTGCTCTTCGGCAAAGTCGCGCATGAATAGTTGCTCGACCTGGAGCCCACCGGCGTCCCACCAGGCGAGGCCGATCAGGAAGGCGTAGGTGCCGGTGCCGCCGGCTAGGCCGGTGGTTTCGGTGTCGAGGAAGAGCCATTTTTCAGGGTTGTTTACGGCTTCGCGGGCTTTCCGCGATACCGCTTCATCTTTTGTGCGCGAAAGAATTTCAAGGGTTGACGGCGATGGATGGGCGAATTCCGGGCTGGAATACCAGTTGCGGACGGCGAGATGTTCGCCGAATTTGTTGCGCATTACGGTTGCGCCGAGGAGACGGGCTAGGGTGTCTTCCTCGGACGGGTCGCGTTGTCCGGTCGGTCGCGTGGGAAGATTGCGCGTGGGTTTTAGAGCGGAGAGGCGGGCGAATTTGTCGGCGGGAGCGGCCATCAGGACAGAGCTCGGTGGAAAACGGCCGGGGCGGACGGATGCCCGGTGCTGGCATTTTCGGAAAAGCGCGCAGTATGCTGCGCCACGACAAAGGCCAAAGCAAATGCCAAAGCAAGAGCGGGGGGCATTAGTGGCACAGCCTGTCGAGGATGGCTAGGGCGGCTGCTTTGGCCTGCGGGGCTAGGTCGCCGGCGGGGCCTACGCAGGATGGGCAGCCTTGGTCGCAGGGGCAGGTGGAGATTAGTTCGCGGGTTTGGCGGACTAGCAGATCGTGGACGCGGAAGAGGGGCTCGGAGAAGCCGATGCCGCCGGGATAGGCGTCATAGAGGTAGAGATTGGGTTCGAAGAATTCTTTGGCATGGGCGCCGGCTACGTCTTGCCGGCGGGTTGGCGTAAAGGCGTCGTCGTTGACCAGGGTCGCGGCCGATGGATCGCTTTGTGGAGCGACGGCAGGGGGCTGGATATATCGTGCCCCTACGACGGAGTCGGGGACGGTGCCGGAATTGGGGGCGGGTGGGCGTTCGCCGATGGC
>JBEKVU010000486.1:0-3477 GCA_049513775.1 Candidatus Acidiferrum sp. | reverse complement strand
TTTCTTAGTTAACATAATATTACTTATCAGACTCACGATCAAACGCTTTCTTTGGGCGTAGGGTCGGGCTGTGGATAATCTCTCGGTTTGCGGGTGGTTCTCTCTTGATTTGGTTGCGCTCTTTCTTTGAGTGCTTCCTTGCGCTAAAGTCCGAATTGGTTATATCGGGCAATCAGGCCGGGAATCACGGCGACTGATTGTGTACGCCAGAAGCCCACGAAGCACCAGAAGATAAAGTTGCTAGGCCAGGTCTGCCCGGTACGCGTTTTCGAGGCGGCGATATCGCCGTCTTTTTTCCCTCCTGTCCGTTCCCTGACTTGCTACTTCCCTGCTTCGCGATTTCTGCCTTTGGTGTGGGGCGTGGCGCGATCGTCGCGCTTCGGCGATTTCGCGCGCGGTGATGGGAAATGCGGTGGGTGGTCACCCAGATCGATGTGACCGTCTCGCGCCCGCGGACAGGGGTGATGGCGAAGGATTGGCCGGGTTGCGGTGAGCGATTTCCAGCGAGCCGAAGTACGTGCGGTAACGCGGAGGCTATTTTTCGCGGGAGATGTTCTCCGACACCGCGATTTCTTAAGAATTATTTACATCGGGACTGGTCAACCGGGCGCATTTTGATGGCCAAATGTTTGTGTTCTCTGCGTGCATCCTTCGTTAAACTGTTTGCTTCCGGAGAGTTGCTATGAACTCTGTTGAGCATCGCCGTGTATCTGCCGGAACTCTCCAAGATCAAAGACCAGGCTGGTGCAATCAGTGCAAGGAGCGCACCCAATGAAACGCGTTTTGAGCATCATTTGCGGAATCGCCGTTTTGTATACCGCCCTGGCGCATTCGCATGTCCTCCGCCACCTGCTCACCATGCACATACAGGACATGCAGCGTCCAGCATTTTTGACGCAGGTGCTGGTCGGAGTGCTTGCAGAGTTGCTGTGTTTTGCAGGTGGCGTGTTGTTGCTCATCGGGAGCAAATCGTGAAGCCGCCCATTTTGGCCGCTCTCGGTTTGCAAAGCGCTGCGAGACAAGACCTGCGCGAACCCGAAGCATTCACGCTAAACTAACGCTGTGACCGACGTGCAGCCGCGCCTCGCGCGCATCCGCATTCATCCCATCAAGTCGCTCGACCCGATCGAGGTTTCTGAAGCGCGCATCGGTCCCAGCGGCGGCCTGGAACACGACCGCGCGTGGGCGCTTTTCTCGGTCGACGGCCGCTGGGTCAACGCCAAACGCACTGCCGCGATGCATTTGATTCGCGCGGCATATGCTCCGAACCTGAGCTGTGTCACGCTTTCGGTGCCCGGTGATCGCCGCAACATGTTTACCGCCGAACTGGCCTTCCCTGGCGACACGGAGCGCGCGGCGCAGTGGTTTAGCGCGTATTTCGAGCAACAAATCCTGGTGCGCTATTCCGCCGATGGATTTCCGGACGATACGCTGGCCAGCGGTCCGACGATTGTCTCGACGGCCAGCCTTGAAGCGGTGGGCGCGTGGTTCGAATTGTGCGCCGAAAATGTGCGAAAGCGCTTTCGCGCTAGCCTGGAGGTCGACGGTGTTCCGGCCTTTTGGGAAGATCAGCTCTTTGGCGATGACGAGCGCCGCGCGGTGCGTTTCAAGATTGGCGACGTGTCCTTTGAGGGCAGCAACCCTTGCGCGCGGTGCCCGGTTCCCCCGCGCGACCCACACACCGGCGAGGATTTGGTTGGCTTCCAAAAGCGCTTTGTGGAACAGCGCAAGGCGCTGCTCCCGCCATGGTCACCCGTAACGCGCTTCGACCATTTTTATCGGTTGTCCACCAACACCCGTGTGCCCAGCGCCGAAGCCGGCAAGCTGTTGCGCCTCGGCGATTCATTAAGATTTGCGATCTAAGCGGCGGTGGCTCAGCTTCCGCCTAGCGCGTTAAACAACACTTGTGCTTCGCGGCGTCAACGGTGCGACAGACTTGGTGCCAACATCCGTAGCGAAATCCAGCCGCAAGCCGCTCCGCCTTCGGTCTCGATGGCGTTGGTATGCTCACAATCGATGTGCAGTTGTCATCCTTAGTCCGAAAGAAGCTTTCTACTACGTACCCAGCGACGTCTCCTATGGCCTTGGACTTTTTGGCGATACGAAGCATCCACTGGAATACTAAAGATTGCAGATCTGGGATTACACCGGTCGTCGCCAATCCTGGCATGGCCACAATTCACATTGTATTGCCACCCGACTGTGCGTGGAATCTCGGCACGTCTTTTATATGTAAGCGACGTGCCGAGCCGCCTTTCATCGAAGAAGTACTCTTGCCAACTATGGATAAGTGGAATATTTGCTGTTAGCGTCGTTAGTCCCCCATTATGGATCACAAATCATTTTAGGGGTACTCGCTTATATCGTTCTCGCCGTTTCTGTTTTGTATTTATGGCACAAAGAGCCGTCGGTGAAGAATCTCTCGGAGCCGAGCGAGTGGGCTGCCGCAATTGTCGCCTCGGTTCTGATGGGCGTGTCAGATTTGGGATGGACATACTCATCGGAGGATTTACCAGCCCAAGTTGTCGCCTATTGAAGCCGGCACGCGCCGAACTTCTGCGCTCGTTACTACTCCGAAGCGGCGCGACGCATTCTTAGTGCCTATTCGTCGCGTTAACCCGCCATTTTCTCACTGGAACCCGCCTTTCCGATAAGCGCGCACCGCTTATCGGAAACTGGCCCAACCCGTAGCTTTGCCTATCGGCGCACGGCAGTTCAATGTGCATTAGCCCATGAGGCAGTCGTCTCCGCCAGTTCGTGTAGCACGTCGGCGTCGCTTCTTCCGGAACTTTTCAGCACGTGGAAAGAATGATCGGCGGTGGCAATGATGTGCAGCGTTGCGCGCGAGCTGAGTTGCGCGCAGACGGGGCGCAACAGTTTCAGGTCGGCGAAGGTGTCCCGCTTGCCCTGCAGGAAGAGCATGGGCACCGCGACATTCGCGAGGTGCTCGGCGCGCGTGACGCCAGGACGGCTGGGCGGATGTAGCGGAAAACCGAAGAACACCAGGCCGCGCACGGTTTCGAGCAAACCCTGCGCGGCTGCTTGGGATGTCATGCGCCCACCCATGGATTTACCTCCAGCCAGCAACGGCAGGTGAGGGGCGGCTTTGGCCGCCGCTTGCACCGCGACCGCAACCGTTGCGGTCAATACGGCCGGCTTGTCCGGAGCGCCGCGATGCTCCTCCATATACGGAAACTGGTACCGCAGCGTGGCGATGTGTACCCCAGCCAATTCTTCCGCGAGCTTCTCCATGAATGGGTGATGCATTCCGGCACCGGCGCCATGAGCCAGGACCAGCAGCCGCCGAGCTTTTGCCGGCTTTACCAACAGCGCGGATACTTCGTGTTTGCCGTCCACGCCGAAGCTTAGTTGTTTACTCGTCGACATTTCGCCGCGATTTTAGCAGAACTCGAGAGGTAAACCTCGGGGGGCAGCCGAGAAGCAATCTCCGCATCATTCGTAACGCAGAGCAACCAT
>JBEKVU010000485.1:0-3487 GCA_049513775.1 Candidatus Acidiferrum sp. | reverse complement strand
CATCTAACACTTCTACCACGAGGTTAAACTGGACGGTGCCGATCACGTAGGCCTTGTCTCGGACTTCGACGATGCTAACAAGCCTTACGGCAAGGAAGATGCGTCCCAGCTCCCCAAGATCACCGACGCTTTGCTGCAAGCGGGTTATTCTGAGGGTGACGTAAAGAAGATTTTGGGCGAAAATACCTTACGCCTGATGACTGCGGTCGCGCGCGTAAGCCAAGCCCTGAATGCCGCGGCGCAGTAAAGATTCAAAGCACGAAACTACAAGCAAAAACGACGGAGATGGCTAAAAAATGATGAAAGCAGCAATCTCTTCCCTTGCCGCGATTTTAGTGCTGGCGACCGCAACTTGCCCGCAGACGCCCGCCACGCAAGCACCAGCAACGCACAAGAGCGCCACGCCAAGTTCCGCAGCCGCGCATACGTACGACCGCGCGCTGCTGCACCCCGCGCTGCTAAAAGCACCGGCGCCGGCGACGTACCAGGTAAAATTCACCACCACCAAGGGCGACTTCACCGTCACCGTGACCCGCGCGTGGGCGCCGCTCGGCGCGGATCGTTTTTACAACCTGGTTAAGCACCATTTTTATGACAATGCCACATTCTTTCGCGTGCTGAACAATCCGCCGTTCATGGCGCAATTCGGCGTCAGTGCCTACCCGGCCGTTTCCGCGGCGTGGGAAAAGGCGGAAATCAAGGACGATCCCGTCACGCAGCAGAATGTGCGCGGCTTCGTTAGCTTCGCCACCTCCGGCCCGAACACCCGCACCACGCAGGTGTTCATCAACTACGGCGACAACAAGCGTCTCGACGCCATGGGTTTCGCGCCCTTCGGGCAGGTCACCGACGGCATGAGCGTCGTGGATAGCCTCTACGGCGAGTATGGTGAAGGCGCGCCCGAAGGCGCCGGACCCGATCAGGAACAGATCAACAAGCAGGGCAGACCCTATCTCGATAAGGGCTGGCCCAAGCTGGACACCATCAAGACCGCGGTAATCGTGGGCGAACCTGCCCCGGCAGCGAAGAAAAAAGCCGCTGCTCCTGCCGCGAAAAATCCCTAGCCTGTAACGTTGGTTTGCGATTCGACGATTTTAACGGGCCCTGTACGACTCGCTTGTCTGGTTGTGTAAGAGTGGACCGCCGCCGGCGGCTTCCGTGATTTGTGTAGTTGTGATGCTGTAATTCCGCCGCTTAAGGACTTGTTTGTCGACTATTGTTCAGCCTCCGCCGGTAGCGCTCGGTCCCTCGCCGGAGGTTCGCGCGGGTCTCGCCGAGAAATACACCGCCGTTCCCGCAGCGCTGGCGCTCAGCCCTAGTGTTTACGCGCTGGCGATTTTTGCCTTGGCGCTGCACATGGCATTCAACGGCGGCTATGGCTTTTTTCGCGATGAACTGTACTACGCCGCATGTGGCCAACGTCTGGCGTGGGGTTACGTCGATCATGCTCCGTTGGCACCCTTTCTTGCGCGCCTGAGCCGCGTGCTCCTTGGCGATGCATTGCGCGCGCTGCGTTTTCTTCCCGCGCTTAGTTCGCTGGTCAAGGTGTTACTCGCCGGATGGATGGCCCGCGAAATGGGCGGCGGACGCACGGCGCAATTTCTTGCCGCGCTCACCGTTCTGCTGGCGCCCATCTACCTCACTTTCGACAATTTTTTCTCGATGAACGCGTTCGAGCCGGTTTTCTGGATGGCCAGCGCGGCCATCGTGCTGCGCATCCTGAACGGCGGCGACCATCGTCTCTGGCTTTTGTTCGGCGTGGTCGCGGGACTCGGCCTGCAGAATAAACATTCCATGCTGTTCTTCGGTTCGGGTCTAGCCGTGGGTTTGCTGCTCACCCCGGCGCGCCGCGAATTCACCCGCATCTGGATCTGGATCGGCGCAGCCGTGGCGCTTTTGATCTTTCTCCCGAACTTGCTTTGGGAAATTCACAACGGCTGGCCGACCATAGCGTTACTCCACGCCGTCATCGGTAAAAAATATTCTACCGTGGGGCCCCTCGAATATGTTTTGCAGCAGGCGTTGCTCACGAATCCGCTGTCCGCGCCCATTTGGCTCGCGGGTCTCTGGTTTCTGTTGCGCGATCAGGTCGGCAAAACATATTCCGTGCTGGCGTGGGCCTACCTCACCGTGCTCGCTGAAATGATTTACCTGCACGGCAAGATTTACTATTTGGCGCCTGCCTACGTCATGCTGTTTGCCGCAGGCGCGGCGTGGATCGAGTTGCGCTTGATTCCGCGCACGGGCACGTGGCTGGCGCCCGCGATTGCCACACCGCTGATCATTGCCGCCGCCGTGGCCCTGCCCTTGGCCATGCCCGTGCTTCCCGTCGACGCCGCCGTAAAGTATTGCCGCTTCTGGGACGTACAATCAGTCCATGTGGAAAATATCCCCCTCGGCGACCTACCCCAGCTTTTCGGCGACATGTATGGCTGGCCCGAACAAGCCGCCGCCGTCGCAAGAGTCTACAACGCCTTGCCTGCCTCCGATCGGGCCCAAGCCGCCATCTTGGCCAAAAACTACGGCGAAGCCAGCGCTGTCGATTATTTCGGTCCCAAAATGGGACTGCCGCTGGCAATTAGCGGCCATAACCAGTACGGTTTCTGGGGCCCCCGGGGCTATTCCGGCGAGGTAGTTGTTGCCGTCGGCTTCACGGAAGCCTTTCTTCGTCAGTCATTTAGCGACATCCAAGCGGTTACCACCATTTCGCCTAGCCATGCCATGCCAGAGGAATCGGGCCTAACCATATATGTTTGCCGACAGCCCAAGGCCCCTTTGCAGCAGTTATGGCCGGGGCTGGTTTGGCTGGATTGACCCGCATTATTAAAGAAATCGATTCACAGCATGCGATGTTTGAATCCCTACTAAGTTGACAGGGTATCCGCCGTCACCGTATCCTATTTTCCTGTATGAACCCTCTGCGCCAGATCATCCGGTCGGCAGGTGCAACTAACGCTGCGTGTTGCCGCTGCTCCATCTCTGGCTAGGGGACTCCCGGACTTAGTTTTTCGTTAGCCAAGGTTCCGAAGCCCACGTGCCAGAGTTTCTGGTTACGTGGGCTTTTTGTTTTTAGGGAGGGGTCGAACCCCAATGCCCGTCGGTAGCGCGGAAGTGAAAGAAGTCAAAGAAACCAAAGCGCAACGCGTTGAGCGCCTCAAACGGGCTAAGAATGCCTGGGAGGCGCTCGATGAAATTCGCGCGTTTGCCAAGTCCGGTTTCGACAGCATTCCGCCTGAATGGTTCAGCGTTTATTTCCGCACCTGGGGCGTATACACGCAGGGCGACGGCGTTGGCGTCACCGGCGGCAAAAACGGCGAAGGAAAATCCACGCCGTATTTCATGTTGCGCATTCGCATCCCCAACGGCCAACTGCGCAGCGATCAAGTCCGCGCGATAGCCGATCTGACTGCCAAGCACGCGCGCGGCGTTGCGGACATTACCGTGCGCCAGAATGTGCAGCTTCATTGGGTGACCATCGAATCGCTGC
>JBEKVU010000484.1:0-3499 GCA_049513775.1 Candidatus Acidiferrum sp. | reverse complement strand
AACAAAAACAATTCGCCAAAGGCCGCGACGCTTTCAATCACGCCATCACCGCGCGCAACGATTCGCCCCACGCTTTTTATCACCGCGCGCTCTGTTCGCTCGGCCTCGGCGATTTCTCCGCTGCCATTCCCGATCTGCAGCACGTGGTCGCCAAAGATCCCAAGTTTGCCTATTACCGCGCCTCAGGTTTGCTCGCTGACGCCTACGCCCGCACCGGCCGCCTCGACCTTGCCGCGCCGCTCTTCGCCGGCGTCACCCAGTTTTCCACCACCCCCGAGACCCTCTACAACTACGCCAATTTCCTTAAACTCGAAAATCGGAACGCCGAAGCCCGCGAGTGGACGCAAAAGCTCCTGGCTAAAAAGCGCACCCTTCCCCGCTACATGCAGCGCGTCGAGCGCCCCTGGTTCCGCAAAGCCAAATCCCTGCAGAAAGACCTCGCCCAAGCCTAATTGGGAGTGTGGCGGCTTGACGCCGCTTTTCCTTAGCCAGCCACATAAGCCAGAATCGCCCAAAAAAAATTTCATAAAACCCCTGTCGATTTTCCCGTTCCCCCGCGACTATCTAATGCAAGCGCATTACAATCAATCCACTGGAGGACGCCTTGAAATATCTTTGCCTGATTTACGCCTCGGAGATCGACTGGGCCAACCTGCCGAAACAGCAGATGGAGTCCGTAAACAAGGAGTATTTCGACTTTACCAACGACATTAAAAAGAGCGGCCACTACATCGGCGGCGACGCCCTGCAGCCCACCAGCACAGCCAGCACCGTGCGGGTCCGCCAAGGCAAAATCTCGACCACGGACGGCCCCTTTGCCGAAACCAAAGAACAACTCGGCGGCTACTACCTCATCAACGCCAAGGATCTCAACGAAGCCATCCAGATCGCCGCGCGCATCCCCTCGGCCCGCGATGGCTCCATCGAGGTTCGGCCAGTTCTGGTCTTTGGCTGAACTCGCTTCGGAAAAAATCTCGATGTGGCACGCGAAGTGCCGGAATCGGGAGTTAGGTGTTAGCGGTCGGAGCTTCGGTTTAAGGGGGGCGGAGCTTCCGTTCCGACATTACGTGCTTGGCGACCATGCGCTTTAGCGCCTGAGGAATTGTTTTTTCCGCAGCCGCTCATCGCAACATAGAAACTAGCGCGCTTGGCATAGTGCAAAGGACCAGACCCGGATGCTTATGCCGGACGATCACGAGATGGCCGCGCAACAAGCGGCCCAGGCGGCAGAGCGCAACGAGCAAATCGAAGCGCTCTACCGTTCAGACTCTCGCCGCATTCTCGCCACCTTGATTCGCCTGCTCGGAGACTTTGACCTCGCCGAAGAGGCCCTGCACGACGCCTTCACCATCGCCCTTCATACCTGGCCTCGCGATGGCGTCCCGCAAAATCCTCGTTCCTGGCTGATCTCGACCGGTCGCTATAAGGCCATCGATCGCCTACGTCGCGGCGCGCGTTTTCATGCCGCTTCTGCCGACCTCGCCGATCAACTCGAAGCCACCGCCTCGTCCCTCGCCGACTATACGGATGACACCAGGCACGGTCTTGAAGACGACCGCCTGCGCCTGATTTTCACCTGTTGCCACCCGGCGCTCACCCCGGACGCGCGCATCGCGCTTACCTTGCGCGAAGTTTGCGGCCTCGAAACCGAAGAAATTGCCCGCGCCTTCCTGATCCCCGCTCCCACCCTCGCCCAACGCATCGTTCGCGCCAAGGGAAAAATTCGTGACGCCGGAATTCCGTATCAAGTTCCTGAACGTGAAGAACTTCCCGAGCGTCTCGATGCCGTCTTGCACGTCATCTATCTGGTTTTCAACGAAGGGTACTCCGCTTCGGCCGGCGAATCCCTCACCCGCCACGATCTATCGAGCGAGGCCATTCGCCTTGGCCGTCTCTTAATCGACCTTTTGCCTGAACCGGAAGCGATCGGTCTGCTGGCACTCATGCTCCTCCACGACGCTCGCCACGCCGCACGCAGCTCCCCGGATGGCGAGCTCATCTTGCTGCACGAGCAGGATCGCACCCTGTGGAACCACCCGCAGATCAGCGAAGGCGCCGCCCTGGTCGAACGGGCCCTCGGCTCGCGCCGCTTCGGCCCGTACACCCTGCAAGCCGCTATCGCCGCCGCCCATGCCGAAGCCGCGTCCCCGGAAGCCACCGATTGGCGCCAGATCGTCGGCCTTTACGACGTCCTCCTGCGCGTTGAATCCTCGCCCATCGTCGAACTCAATCGCGCCGCCGCCATCGCCATGCGCGATGGCCCCGCCGCCGGCCTAGCCCTGGTCGATGCCATCCTCGCTCGCGGCCACCTCGCCGACTATTACCTCGCCCACTCCGCCCGCGCCGATCTCTGCCGCCGCCTCGGCCGTGTCCTCGACGCCATCGCCTCCTATGAACGCGCCCTGGCCTTAACCCACCAACTCCCCGAACGCCGCTTCCTTACGCGCCGCCTGGCCGAGCTCCGCACATCCTCCACGAATCACGCGCTTTAAGCGCCGCACCATTTTGAATCGCTGCACGAGCGGCACAGCCAATCCAGGCTGCGCGCTTTTTGCGGCAAAAAAATCGATCCACCGTGAACTTTTACTTTTATGATATTATAATATACAGTATACTACAACTCGTAGAAAGCTGCATTCACGCGCTTCCATCCCAATCACTTTGAGCGATATCGATACCGACGGGCACAACTCCGTCCGCGCGTTCCTTCAGAACGCCAAAACCGGCCAGAGTTGGTTTAACGCATTTATAATTCATGCCGCATGAATACGTGCGCAAGGGCGCATTCTAAAGGACTTAAGGCTCTCTAGACTGCCCGTGCGCGTTTCCCGCACTAACGCTCAGGCGGGCCAACTTCGTTCGACTAATGCAGGGAGACTAGAGGGTCTACACTACAGGTTCAGCGGCTGCAACGGCGTGTGCTGATCAGCAATCAGAAGCTCACCGCGAAACGCTCGCTCCGCTGGACGCCGTCCGAGCGCTTCCTCAGCCGAAATCCGCACCACATCCGGATTATTGTTCTCCAGCGAAACGTGCGCCAGAATCAGAAACCGCGCCAAGGCATCAAACCCGTCTGGATCGGCAAGATACTGGCTTACCGCATGATTCGATAGATGTCCCGTGCGGCTCAGCACCCGCTGTTTCACCACCCACGGATACGGTCCCACCTTCAGCATGTCCAGATCGTGATTCGATTCAAGCAGCAGGCAATCTGCATCGCGCAAATGCACTTTCACCAGTTCCGGCAAATAGCCAAGATCGGTAACCAGCGCCATCTTCGTGCCATTCGATTTGAACGTGAAGCCCAGCGGATCGGCGGCGTCGTGCGGAATAGCGAACGCGTGCACATCAATATCGCCAATGGTAAAGCGTTGCCCAGCGTGAATCGTTTCCACCCCGCGCAGCCGCTTGCCAAAGGTCTCCGGCAAACACCGCTGCAGCGCATCCATGGTCGGCTCGGTAACAAACAGCGGGGCTTTCCACAAGCCCAGCATCTGTG
>JBEKVU010000483.1:0-3499 GCA_049513775.1 Candidatus Acidiferrum sp. | reverse complement strand
GCCCACGCGTCCATACGTCACGTCGATCACGTCAGAAGTCGTCGCCGCTTCCACCTTAATTTTCTTCTTGAGGTTGCGCGTGGCCTTTTCCTGCTTGGCGAGCTTGTGTTGCTGTTCGTCCCACGGCAAAAACACGTCCATGGGCGACCACTTATCCGCCAAATGGCAGCTGGCCACCACGGAGCGGAGCATGTCTTCGCCCTGCAACAGCGTCACCTCGGACGTCACCTGGTCCAGCGTGACCTGCTTGGTGTTGTTCACGTTGGCCACTTGCGCGGAAGTGATCGCGGGATCGGAGCGATCCTGCTCCACGACCACCTGCATGTTGGCCTGGTAGTAGCGCGCGGCCCACGCCCACGCCACCACGATGACCAGCGCAAACACCGCGCAGAACGTAATGATCGCAGCCTTGCGGTGGCGGAAGAGCGGCGTGAATGCGTCGCGCAGCGTCATCTCTGACGATGCGCCTCCGTTTCGGCCTTCGCGATGATTTTTCATGTTTTCCTCTCCAACGTGCAAATTTCAAACTCGTGGTCTCTGCCTTTACGGCAAGGCCAAAACCCGTTTACTGTCTTCCGTCTCCCAGGTACGCTGCGATCCTGCTGAAACCGGAACCACCTTGAATCCACTGATGCGTATGACCACCGACCGCTCGATCAAATCGATGGACACCACCAAATTTTCTTTTCCTTCCACACCGGCGAGCAAACCCTCGAGACCGTCGAGGCTGCCGCCGCAAATGCGTACCTTTTCGCCGACCTTTACGAAGGGGTGGGGCTCGACGGGGATCTTCTCCCGCAACACCGTTTGAATGGCGGCCATCTCCTCGTCCGGAATCGGTACGCCAATCCCGCGAACTCCCAAAAATCCCAGCACGCCATCAGTCTGCAAAACCGGCACTCGGGCGGGTGCGTCGCCGGAGATCTTCACGAACACGTAACCCGGAAACAGCGGGAGGTCCACCACCTTGCGGCGGTCGCTCCACTGATGTTCCACGCTACGCACCGGCAAATACGCTTCCACCGCTTTCTCACGCAAATCCGCGGTCACCCGCTTTTCGTACCGCGAACGCGTTTGAATGGCAAACCATTGCAGACCGTTCGTCACCGTCCTCACCACGCCGCGCGGCGCTGTGGCACGATCGCCGCCACCGTCATTGCGCGCTGTCAACAAAGTCGACAAGGCTCCGCCATTCTAAGTCCCATCGCTGAATCTCTACTCCGTTCGCAGGGGTGGTGGCGAACAGGCGCGTTCAGCTGGTTCCCCCGCACGTCGCGCTACGATGCAAAAACTGCGCTCTGGCGGCCCAACAATCGGCGCACTACAGGCCCACTACAGCCGGTGATACAACGAATCGGGAATCGGAAACGTACGCTTGTTCAGCACCGCACCGAGTACCCGAACCTGTTTCGCGCGCAGGCCATCGGCCACGCGCAGCGCCGCTTCGCGCCGCGTGCTATTGGCTTCCAGCACCATAACCACGCCGTCGGAAAGCTGTCCGAGGACGATGCCATCGGAGTACGTATTGAGCGGCGGCGAGTCAATCAGCACGTAATCAAACTCTTTGCGTAGCTCCGCGATGCGCGACTTCATCAACTGGGAATTGATCAGCACCGTGGAATCCGCGGCCAGCGAGCCGCTGGATAGCAGAAAGAGATTCGGCGCTCGCAATGCCTTGGAGAATTCGCGGATGCCCCCGCTATTGCGAAGCGAGTCCGCTAGTCCATGGTGATTGGTCACGCCAAAAAGCTCCGGCAACGCGGGGGTGCGCAAATTGGCGTCCACCAGGCACACCGAACCGGCGACATTGCTGGCCAAAACTTCCGCGGCTTGCGCGCAGACGTGGCTGCAGCCGTTGCCCGAATCGATGGCCGCGAACATCACCACGCGCGGCGCATTCGCCCCGGCCGCAGCCGAAAGGAAAATGCTCTGCACCAGGCGCAGCGTTTCCTCTTCCGTCACGCGGTCTAGGTTCAGCCGCGCGACGTGCCCATTGCCATTTCCCGCGTGGAACGCCACGCGAGAGGGCAGCGGCGCCCCAGCTTGCGGCAACGGCGCAGGTGCAGCTGCGCCGCCGTTCAGATCTACTTGCTTCAATAACTCAAAATTCTTGCTCATGGTTTCTTCGCCTCCGCGGCCGAAGTATTTCCTAGTCGTTCCGGGGAAAGATTGGTACGGGCTTCCAAACTCGTCAGAGTCGGAATGCGCAGGTCCTGCCCGGCGTGCAGTCGGCGCGGGCCTTCGAAGCCGGGGTTGAGTTCGCGAATCATGGCGATCACTTCCTGGTCATAGCGTCCAAAATGGTCCATACAGATTTCATACAGCGTGTCTTGTCGTTCCACGCGAATGACTTCGAAATCCGGCCGCGAACCGGCCGAACTGCCGGACGAAGCGTCAGATAGGACGGCATTCGCGGCAATTGCAGGATGCGCGTCGGCGGTTTGCGTCGTCGAAGTCGGAACCAGCGACGCCGCCGTGGTTGCGGGCGCTGATGGCGCGGCCGCTTGCGTGGTTTGCGTTGACTGAGCTGTTGCAAGTGATGCCGAATTCGCGGCCGTATGCGGATTCTCCGCCAGCACGGTCAACGTCACGCCCACGAGAAAGGCCGCCAACGTGGCGATGCCTACCTTTGCGCTCCAATTCTTCGGAAGCGCCGCATTCATGCGCTGCAAAAGACTCGCGCTGACCGGCGCGGGCGAAGCGGCCGGTGGACGCAGGCTAACGCCCGGCGCTGACTCGTACAACGGTTCGAGATCGAGGTCGCGCAGCACTTCCTCAACCGTGGCAGCATGAATGGTCTTGCGCTGCATCGCGCAGGCGAGCGACAACGCATTGAAGCAAAGATTGTTGATATTCCGCGGGATTCCGCCGGAGTGCGCGGCGATCAACGCATATGCGCGATCCGTGAACAGGGCGCTTTCGCCACGATAGCCCGCCACGCGCAAGCGATGCTCGATGTACGCGCGCGTCTCGTCGAGGCTAAAAGGCGCGAGCCGCGCAACAATGGAGATGCGCTGGCGCAATTGCAACAGTTGCGGCGAGGCCAGCTTGGCGGCCAGCGCCGGCTGTCCCGCCAGAATGATGTGCATCAATTTTTCGCGCGGGGTCTCGAAGTTGGAAAGCATGCGCACCACCTCGAGCACCGGTTCGTCGAGGTTTTGCGCCTCGTCCACCACCACCACGAAATGTTTGCCCAAGCTGGTCTCACGCACCAGGCAGTCGTTCAGCTTGGCCTGCATGCGCACCAGATCCTGCCCGTCGTCTTCGATCCCGAGGTCCAGAAGCAAATTGCGCAAAAAATTTCGCGGCGTATCGTGGGATTGGAAAAGGAACGCGGTTTTGGCCGCCTCGCCAAGCTGCTGCAGCAGATTGAACATCACCGTGGTCTTGCCCATGCCGGGTTCGGCAATCAGCGCGCCGAATCCGCGGCCGGCCTTCACGCCGTACAGCACCGAGGCCATCGCTTCGCGGTGCGTAGGGCTGAGGTACAAGAACCGCG
>JBEKVU010000482.1:0-3514 GCA_049513775.1 Candidatus Acidiferrum sp. | reverse complement strand
ATGGTACATTTCCGCGCGTCTGGATCACGGGCCTTGGGAATCAGCGCAACCTGTCTTGGCGCGACCTACACTTGGTGCGACCTGGTCTTAGCGCAAGCTTCTTCACGCAAAGTCGCTTCTTACAAGAAGGCTTCTGAAAAGCGTCCAGGCCAGCAGCTGTAAAATACAGCACACGAAAAGGATCGATGCGACGAAATACCTTGATGATTGATGCGGACGATACACTCTGGGAAAACAACGTATTTTTTGAAAATTTAATCGAGGATTTTATTACGCTCGTCGAGCCCTGCGGCTACGCGCGGGCCTACATCCGGCACATTTTGAATGAAACGGAGCGCAAGAATATCCGCCAGTATGGCTACGGCGTGCGCAGCTTTGGGCGATCGCTGGAAGAAACGTATTTGAAGCTGGCGGATCAGATGGCCAAGCGCGAAACGCTGGCGGTGATTCACGAGCGCGTGGTGGACCTCGAGCGGACGCCGCCGAAGATCCTCGATGGCGTACCGGAAACCCTGGCGTATCTGACGCAGCGGCATCGCCTGATTCTCTTCACCAAGGGGGAACCCGCCGAGCAGGCGGCGAAAGTCGAGCGCTCTGGATTGCAGGGATTTTTTGAGTTTATTGAAATTGTGCCGGAAAAAAACCACGAGACTTACGGAAGCCTGGTGAAAAAGCACAAGATCGTGAAATCGCTCGGATGGATGATCGGGAACAGTCCGCGCAGCGATATCAATCCGGCGATGAAGATTGGCTTAAACGCGGTGTATGTGCCGCATCAGCATACCTGGCAGCTCGAGCATGAGCCGGTCATGGCGGGATCGGGAAAGTTGATTATTTTGCCGGCGTTTCGCGAGTTGCGGAGCCATTTCTAGGATTCCCGAGCGAACGACATTGCGCCGACCTAAAGAGGCCGCGGAAAAAGGGCAAAAGCAATTCCTCAGGCGCTAAAGCGCGTTGGTAGCCAAGCACTTAATGTCAGAGCTGAAGCTCCGCCCCCCAAACCAAGACCCTTTCCTCGGCCTGTAAAGTCCGGCACCCCATAAAAACTTTACATAAACCTGCCCAAATTGGCCGTTGCGGTGGTTTTTCGGCGACGTACGCTAACTGCTCGATAGGGCGTTTTGGTTTGCTGATTGGAGGACTCTTCCATGGCCACGATTGCTGCAGCGTTAGGAACAGATTGGCGCAAGGAATGGTTTGAGATTGAGGATGCCACGTACTTGAACACGGCGATGCAGTCGGCGATGCCGAAAGCGGCGGTGCGCGCGGTGCAGGAGGCCATCGAAGGGAAAAAGTTTCCGCATCGCATGTCGCAGCTGGCGCACTTTGAGGTGCCGGTACGGGTGCGTGCCGCGATTGCCGGGTTGATCGGCGCGAATCCGGACGAGATTGCGCTGACTACCGGGGCCAGTTCGGGGCTGGCAGCGCTCGCATACGGGATGCCGTGGAAGGCCGGCGACCAGGTGGTGACGGCGACGGGCGAGTTTCCATTGCAGTATTCCACGTGGCGGCCGATGGAAGAGCGCGAAGGCGTGACGCTCAAGATCGTGAAGCCTAGCGAGCGATACATCACCGCGGATGATTTGGTCGCGGCGCTGACGCCGAACACGCGGCTCGTCTCCGTGAGCATGGTGCGGTTCGACGATGGCTCGCTGCTCGACGTGGCCAAGCTCGCCGCGGCTTGCCATGCACAGGGAGTGTTGCTTGCCGTCGACGCCAGCCAGTGCTGCGGAGCGATTCCGCTGGGTGTACAGACGCTGGGGGCCGATTTTGTTACGTGCGCAGCATACAAGTGGCTGTTGGGGCCGTACGGGACGGGATTCTTCTGGGCCAGTCCTCGGTTGACCAAGACGTTGCGGCCTGGTCCTTTCTATTGGCAGAGTATCGATGGCCAGGACCATCGCCATTCAGGATCGCTGAATCTTTCCGATGCTAAGCCGATGGCTGGTGCGCGGCGGTGGGACGCGGCGGAGACGGCGAGCTACCTGAATTTGGCGGCGCTCGAACCTGCGCTGAAACTGGTGGCGCAGATCGGCGTGGCGACCGTTGCAGAGCACACGCGGGGGCTGATTGACTACATGTACTCGCGGCTGCCCAAGGATCGGTGTGTGGCGACGAGTCCGCTCGATGCCCGCTTGCGTGGGCCGTATGGTTGCTTTGCTGCGCGAAGCCCCGAGAAGACGGCGGCGATGCATGAGGCGCTCACGAAGGCGAACGTGATGGTGAGTTTGCGCGAGGGGAACATTCGCGTGTCGCCGTATATGTTCAACACGGAGTCGGATATTGACCGGTTGGTCGGCGTGGTAACGCAATAGCCGAGTTTAGCGCAATGACGTTGCGGCGCGATCACGCATCGATACCCCTCAAGGGGTTTTACGAAAGCATTTGACTACCAAGGGGCTTGAAGTTCCTTTGTTTTCATGCACTTTTCTTGAGTGCTCGTTCTGCGCTTGTTAGCCGCACCTTTCCGCTATCACTACAGCTACCTCCGTTTGATACCACGACGTTGTCAGAAAAGCGCCGATCGGGAGATTCATTCCGTTAAACCCTTGCGGGATCGAGCAGCAGCTGGGGTGCACAGGGCAAAAACCCAGATAAACGTGTGTGGGCGAGAATGTGGCGCGACGGCTTTAGGCGTAGTTTTGTACATCCATAGTATACATTAGTACATTTTAATCGTTAAGCAACATTTTTGAAATTTCTGAAAGGCGCTTTCGATGGTTCGATCTGCTGGGGCTATTCGGGGCGGACGGCATGGAAGGGGATGTGGACTATGGCTTCGAGTTCGACGGGGGTGTTTTCGCGGGTGGCGGGGCGGAATTTCCATTGGCTGAGGGCGCTGACCGAATTGGCGTCGAGCTCGGGATCGAGGCCGCGGACAAGTTGGACACTGTCGATCGAGCCATCGCGGCGGATTACGCCGTAGAGGACGATTTCGCCTTCGACGTGGTCGGCGGCGAGGGTTGGCGGGTATTTGGGGTCGACCTTTTTGGTGGGAACCGGAGCAGCGAGATTGCTGGGGGCGAGATGGGAGGCGGAGCCATCGGCGCGCATTTCGGAGAAATTAAGGATCCAGCTGCCGGTGGTGCTGTTGAGATTGGGCATGTTGACGTACAGCGTGTAGATTTTTTTGGCGAGGAAGACCGATTCGGGCTTGGCGCCGGGAGCGAGAGCGGCGAAATCGGGCGGGCCGGTGCGGACTTGGGTTTCGTCGGACTCGGCCTGCGTGGGGTGGTGCGAGAGCATATCGTGCGGCGAGGTGAGGCCGAGTTTTAGCGGAGCGGCTTTTGCGGGAGTTGCCGCGGCCGCACTGGGCGTTCCGCCGAGTCCTGAGACATTCGTTTTGGGAGAAGGATTTCCTCCACTGATGCTTACGGTTACAGGGCTCGAGCCACTGAGCGAGGCTGCGCCTGATTTTTCGCCGGCCGAGGGGTTTCCTGGTGAACCACCCGTGGCGCCGGGCTGGCCTTCCGGGGAGATGGCCACGCGTGCGGCGAGATTGCCTTCGGGAACC
>JBEKVU010000481.1:0-3547 GCA_049513775.1 Candidatus Acidiferrum sp. | reverse complement strand
GATATGCTGATGGCGCGGAATTGGTTGATTTGTGTTTGTGGGATTTTGTTGGCGATGACGGCGGGGGCGGCGTTGGGGGCGGATGAGACGGCGCCGGCGCGTGATCCCAAGCAGGCGGTGGATGAAGCGTATAGCGCGAAGATTAAGAAATATACGACGGCGCCAGAGTTTACCTCGCCGCTGGTCGAGTATCTGCCGGCTTCGAAGAGTGTGCCTACCCCGGAGGCAGTGCTGGGAGATGTGGCGGGGGCGCCCGGGATTTTGCCGTACGCCGAAGATGTTTATAAATACATGCGAATGCTTGAGGCGGCTTCGCCTCGGGTGAAAGTTTTTTCGATTGGGAGGAGCGAAGAAGGGCGCGAGATGATCGCGGTAGCGATTTCTTCGCCGGAGAATTTGAAGAATCTGGAAGCGAATCGGACGTTGCTCGGGAAATTGGCCGATCCGCGGACGATCAAGATGGACGACGCCGAGGCGGATCGCATCGTCGCGAAGGCGGTGCCGGTTTATTACATCACCGGGACGATTCATTCGCCGGAGACGGGCGCGCCGACGGCGCTGATGGAGTTGGCGTACCGATTGGCGGTGGATGAGAGTCCGTACATTCGCGAAGTGCGCGACGGAATGATTACGTTGATCACGCCGGTGGTGGAAGCGGACGGGCGCGACCGCATGGTGGACATTTACAAATGGCACCTGGCGCACCCGAAGGATTTTTATCCGCCGCTGATTTATTGGGGGAAGTACGTGGCGCACGACAACAATCGCGATGCCATGGGCGTAACGCTGAAGCTGACTGAAAATGTTTTGAATACGTACGTGGGATGGAACGCCCAGGTGCTGCACGACCTGCACGAATCGGTTCCGTATTTGTATGACAACACGGTCGGAGACGGGCCGTACAACGCGTGGGTGGATCCGATTTTGACGAATGAGTGGCAGATGATTGGCTGGCGGAATGTGGCGGATATGGGGAAGTTCGGGATGCCGGGCGTTTTTGCGCACGGAGATTTCGATACCTGGTCGCCGGGATATTTGATGTTCATCGCGGCGATGCACAACGGGATCAGCCGGCTGTACGAGACGTTTGGAAACGGCGGGGCGGACACGCAGATGCGGACGTTGCAGCCGGACGAATATTCGCGCACGTGGTACCGCTCGAATCCGCCGCTGGCGAAGGCGCTGTGGTCGCAGCGGGACAATAACAATTACGAAGAGACGGGGCTGCTGACGTCACTGCACTATTTCAACGACAACAAGCGACTGTTTCTGAAGAATTTTTATTTGAAGGCCAAGCGGTCGATCACTAAGCCGGCGGCGGAAGGGCCGGCGGCTTACGTCTTGCCCGGGGATGAAGCGCGTCCGGAATTGCAGGCGGAGCTTTTGGAAGTGATGCAAAAGCAGCATGTGGAGATTTCGCGGGCTACGAGCGCGTTTACGGTGAGCCTGCCGGCGAAGAAAGTGCAGCAGAAGAAGGCTGCAAAAGACGACAAAGATAAGCAAGAAACGGCCGACAAAGACGCCAAGGAAAAAGCAGAAAAAGAAAAAGCTCCTACTTCGAGGACATTTCCAGCCGGGAGCTACGTGATTCGAATGGATCAGCCTTACTCGCGGATCGCGGATGCGCTGCTGGATTACCAGTACTGGAGCCCGGAGGATCCGCAGAAGACGCCGTACGACGATACGGGATGGACGTTTGGAGAATTGTTCGGCGTGCAGGTGGTGCGCGTGACGGATGCGAGCGTGTTGAACGCGAAGATGGAGCGGGTGAATCAGGTGCGTCCGAAGGGGGCGGTGAGCGGCGCGGGAACGGTGTTTGCGATCAACAACAGCGGAGAGCCAAAGGGGGCCACGCTGCGCTATGCGCTGCGCGATGGGAATTTTCAAGCGGCGGAGGAGGATTTTGAAAGCGGGGGAAAGAAATTCCGTCGCGGGACGTTCCTGGTGCAAGGCGTGAGCCGCGAGGCGCTGGCGAAGGCGCTGGCGGATACAGGATTGCAAGCGACGGCGCTGGCAAGCGTTCCATCGGTGAAGATGCACGCCGTGCGGGCAGCGCGCATCGCGTACGTGCACACGTGGATTTCCACGCAGATGGAAGGATGGTGGCGGCTCGCGCTCGATGATCTGAAAATTCCTTATGACTACGTCAGCACACAGACGCTCGGCGGAATCGGCGATCTGAACGCCAAGTACGACGTGATTCTATTTCCGCCGGTGGGCTATGAAGCGGGAGCGGACGCTATCGTGAACGGAATACCGACAACCTTTGGAAATGCGTTGCCGTGGAAGAACACGCCGGAAACGCCGAACCTGGTGGGAAAGAATGATGCAACGGACGACCTGCGGCCGGGACTTGGCTGGCCAGGATTGGCGCGGCTGCAGGAGTTTATCGCGAAAGGCGGAGTGCTGCTGACGGCGACGGACACGTCCAGCTTTGCGATGGAAACGGGGATGGTGACGGGAATCAGCGGGCATCACTCGGAAAAACTAAAGATCGTAGGAGCGGTGGTGGGATTGCGCATGGTGGATGGAGCAAGCCCGATCGCGTATGGATACGACGAGAAAGTCTCTGCGTATTGCGACAACGGCCCGATTTTTTCTTTGAGCAGCTATGCGAATGCGCGTGGCCGTCGGAGGCTCGGAGAAGAGACGCACGCACGGCCTACGGGGCGCGGAACGGCGGACGATGAGGATTTTACCGTTGGGCGGGCAGCGGGAGCTGCGCCGGATGAAGAGGTGACTTCGGAATTGTGGGAATCGCCGCCGGTAACGGAGGAGCAGCGGATTTCGGGCTGGTCCAATTACCGGATTATTCCGCCGGAGAACCGGCCGCGAGTGATATTGCGGTATGCGGACGCGAAGGATTTGCTGATTTCCGGGTTGGTGGATGGCGGCGGGGACATTGCGCAGCATCCGGCGGTGGTGGACGCGCCCACGGGTAAGGGGCATGTGGTGCTGTTTTCGATTAACCCGGTGTATCGCGGCGAGACGCGCGGGACGTATTCGCTGGTGCTGAATACAATTCTAAATTTTGACAGTTTGGACGCCGGGCGAGTGGCGCCGGCCCGGGATGGGGCGGCAGCGAAATCGCCTGACTGATCCCGCATGCACTCAACGCACGGCAACGGCGGCAGGGCTGCGACCTGCGCTACGTGTTACCGCGACACGCTATAAAGGGCCCGTACGCCGTGAATGCGCTGGCGGGGGAGTTGGGTTACAATGCCCGCCACTATGGCTAAGACAAAAACGAAGAGGCGTGGGGCTAAGAAACCGCGCGCAGCTGCGAAGAAATCGGCGCGCCGGAAAAATAAGGCGGTGGCGCTCGGATTGGGCAAGTTGCCCAAGGACGCGTTGACGCTGGTCGTGCATATGAAGTCGCGGCCCGGGCAAGAGATGTTGCTGGAGGCGGAATTGCGGGCGCTGGTGGGGCCCACGCGCAAGGAAGAGGGTTGCCTGCTTTACGATTTGCACCGGTGGGCGGACGGTGAGGGAGCGTTTTTGTTTCACGAAGTGTGGGCGTCGCGCGAGGCGCATGCGGCGCATTTGC
>JBEKVU010000480.1:0-3567 GCA_049513775.1 Candidatus Acidiferrum sp. | reverse complement strand
CCAGGTATCATGCGGTAGGCCGAGGTGGACAGCCGTTGCTCCGATGATGCGGCCCCGCATATCCCGAACATCGTCCCGCGAAATATCGGGAAGCGCGTCGGCCACGCCGCATAACAGCCTCGGTCGCGTGTCTTTAATACTATCAATCATGCGCCTGCTGTGCTGGTTCTGAGGCGGTCGGCGACAAGTTTGTGACGCCTTGTTTACGCCGAGGGGGCGCTTAGTCGGAGGCGGCGGCGAAGTGGTGTGGTGCGTCCGCTGGCGTGAGCGTGGGCATTTTTGTGGGTTCCGGGATGGAGCGAAGAACAAGCGGCTTGGCCAGGTAGATTTCGAGCAGGTGCTTGGCGGCGGCCAGGCGAGTGGCGACCTCCACGGAGTCGGGAAGGCCGGGGATGCGGAGGATGACGGCTTCGGCGGTGTTTTCCGCACGGAAGAGGCGCGCGTTTTCTACTCCGGATTTTCGTAATGCGTGAGCTAGGCGGAGAACGCCGGCCAGAGCACGGACGGTGGTTTGCTGCTCCGCCGACAATTTCGCAAAAGCTGAATTTTTTTCGCGCGGCTCCGCGCCGCGATGGTAGCGGACAGTGAGCAGTAATATTGCCCAGTCGCTGGCTGCGAATCCGGGCGGAGGTGTGAGCCCGCGCAGAAATTTGTAGGCGGATTTCTGCGGCGAGCTGGCGTGCGGGGATTTGCGCGAAGATTCGGCGCGAACCCTGCACAAGGTAGCAGCCGCGGCGAGCAGCTGACTCGCGTCCGCGTCCGCGAAAACCGGACCGGCTTTGGCACGACGGAGACAGCCGAAGAGCGCTCTTGCGAGACGCGCAGCGCGGGCCGTGCGGCGGGGATGGGCGTCGGCGGCGCGCGCGGTGGCGCGGAAACGAGCCATAGCCGCGTCTTGCTGGCGCTGTCCGTGGGGCAGCGCGTGGCGCCAGGCGCTCCACAGACCGGCGTTGCCAAGCATCAAGTGGCGATAGGTGGCGATGCGGTCCGAGCGTTCACGCGCGAGCATTTGATGCCAGGTACGGCGCGAAGCTTCGACGCTTGCCGCCGACGTCTGCGCGGCCAGTCCGCGAGCGGCTCCAGCTTCCGCAACGTCACTTTCACCTTCGGGAATTTCTATGGATTCGATTTCGGCGGTCAACACGTCGAAATCGTGGACATCGCCGAGAACATCCTGCACGCGCTTGAGATCCGCGCGCCAGCGCGTGTGATGCACGGGAAGAAGATTCTCCACGGTGTAGCGAAATTCCTTCATGGACTTGCGCAGCGCGTGCCAAGGTTCGCTCTGTTCCGTGCGCATGGCGCGTGCGTGCATTTCTTTTGCGGCTGCGAATCGCTCGAGGGTGAGGCACTCCGCGGCGAGACCGCCCGCGGGAACGAGGCGCGTGCGCTGATGTAGCGCCCGTTCGAGCCGGCGCCAATTTTTTTCCTCGAATTTACGGGCTGCGCGCAAAGCGTCGTTGAATACCTTAGGCTCACGTTCGGCGCTGGCCGCCACCAACTGTGCGGCGATGGGGTCGCCCTCCGGCGCCAGCTTCCGCACCCACGCCTTCATAACCTGGGCGTCGCGCAGGGCACCCAAGCCATGGAAAAGTTTTTTGGCGGCGCGGCGCATCTCGGACCACGCCGGAACGGGGTCTACTTCCTCCATCACGCTGGCGATCGAACGGCAGCGTCGGATGCTGACGCGCAGATCGTGGACCGCGTCTTCGTTATCGGGGGAGTCGCGCAGATTCTCGAGTTCTTTGAGAACGCGCTCCATGGAATAAGACAGCCCCCGGTGTTCGTCCTTCGCTTTAAGGCTGGCCTTGTTTGGCGGAGCGTCTGGCGAAGGATCTGCACCGGCCCAAGTGGTAACCGTGGCCATGCTTTCCTTGAAAACCGCTTGATGTTGCCCTTCGATTGTTCCGGACAGGCGAAAGCCTTACCGCAACCCCTGTCGAAGGAGGCTATAGAGTAGCGCCCTGGCGAAGGCCCGTCCAGTTGAGGGCGGCGGTCCAAAGGTCCGGAAGCATGCGCACCAGAATGGCGGCCATAACGAAGCTCATGAGGGCGCAGATCAAGAAGATACGCGCGGGGTTGGGATGGCCAAGATGCAGCATGGCGTACTGCGCGAGCGGTTGCAGCGCCACGCCGATGAACGAAAGCAGGTTTGCGGCGGCGATGGTGCGGCCTTTTTCGTCAGGATGCGGGCGGTGCTGGATGGAGGCGTTGATGGGGACGACGAAAAAGCCGCCGGCGGTGCCGAGCAAGGCCAGCATCACGAGAACGCCGGTGAAGCTTAGGCCCGGAAGAGAGAGGAGCGTCGCCATGAGGGCGATCGCGGCGATGCCAGGAAGGACCATACCGTACTGGATTTTGCGTCCGGAGACGTAGCCGGCGAGAAAGCTGCCGATGCCGATGCCGAGACTTAGGCCGGCGAGCAGGTAGCTGCTGTGAATGTCGTCCACGTGGAGGATATCGGTGGCGTAGAGGACGATGTTGAGAAGCAGCAGGGAACCGAGAAACCAAAAAAAAGTGTTGGCGACTACGCAAGTGAGGAGCGTGCGGTCCTCGCGCATGTGATTGATTTCGCTGAAGAGTTCCCAGGCGAAATTCCATTTGAAGCGGCGGGATGGACCCGCGGGAGGGAGCTTGTCGATGCCGCGCGTGCAGAGTAGGCCGATTAGAGAAAGGAGCAGGAAAAAGAGGCCGGACCAGATTTGCCGGCCGTGAAAAGTGTGCGCGAGATATCCTCCGGCGAGCGCGGCGATGATGGCCGAGAGCAGCGTGGTTAATTCGATGATGCCGTTGCCCCAGCTTAATCTTTCCGCGGGCAGCAGTTCGGGGAGAAGAGCGTACTTAGTGGGGCCGAAAATCGCGGCTTGCGAGCTGATGAGGAAGAGGCACGCGGCGCAGAGCGCGAGTTTATCGGTGGCCAGGGCGTAGGTGGCCAGGGTCATGGTGACGAGTTCGAGACATTTGGTGGCGAAGGTGACGTTGCGCTTGCTGTATTTGTCTGCGAAATAGCCGCCGGGGATGGAGAAGAGCAGGAAAGGGATGGAAAACAAGAGTGGGACGACCAGGACGAACCAGAGGTCGCGATCGTCCTTGGAAAAGGCGGACTCGAGAACGAGAAAGCTGACCAACCATTTAAGGGCGTTGTCGCTGAAGGCGCCCTGGAATTGCACGACGATGAGCGCCCAGTAACCTTTCAGGCTGCGCGGCGGGGCCTTGATGATTGCGGACTTAGGCGTGAGGCTGGGAGAAAGGTTGGAATGCATCATGCGCACGAAAGTGTAGCCGCTCGGTAGGGCGTGGGCAAGGCAGGGAGCTCGGACTAGAGTCATTGGATTGATAGGTACAAAGCAGAGCAGGCGCGAGAGTGTGCTGCGGGTGTAAACTCGGGCCGCGAAGCGGCTCTCAAGTGCATTCACGATTGAGATTTTCTTGCGGGTATGCTCCTATCGGCTGGGTTGCTCACGCCGCCGCAGAAAGCCCAGCGTTGTGACTTGCCGAATTCTGGAGCATCGAAGAAGCGACGGCGTGGTTTGCGGCGGGGCTTTGCTTGAAAAACGACGGACGGTT
>JBEKVU010000479.1:0-3570 GCA_049513775.1 Candidatus Acidiferrum sp. | reverse complement strand
CGATGGCTCGGGATTTCGTGAAGTCCTTGCGCAACGTTATCGGTCGCGGGGTGCACGTCAAGAAGGGAAGCGCTTACCCACAGGAAGGAACTGCATCCGCTGTGCTGAGTTTTGTCGATGGCTCGGAGTTGCAAGCGGATTACTCGCGCGTCGAGAAAAATGGAAAAGCGGAGTTAAGCGGTTTCGATCATCGGCAGAAGTACGGTTTGCCGCGCCCGTCGATGCAATAAACGAATTGCAGAAAACATTGCAGCAAGAGTTTAACTTCCGCCGAACTAGAGAGGAAACAGGCGATTTACTCTTTCAATTCTCCGACGGGTGAAGTTGCAAGGATTCAATTTCACGGGTCATAAGGTCTGGCGCATCCGGCGTTCTGGCGGTGCTGAGGAATATTCTAACTACCACAAATGACTCATGTGGTTAGTGGCCGTGTCCTCCACCGCCCGAGGAGCCGCCGCTTGACGAGCCGCCGCTGCTACCCCCGCCGTGACCACTGCCACCTCCGCTGCTGCCTCCGCTACCGCCGCCGTGGCCGCCACCGCCTGCTCCTCCGCCATGGGTGCTGCCTCCGCCACCGTGACCGCCGGAGGAGTGTGACGAACCTGTACCGGAATGGCCGGTGCCGTGGTACGAAGCTGCTGCAACGGTGTGGGTAAAGGACGTGGCGTAGCGTTGCGAGCCGCCGTTGGCGAAGGTGGTGATGATGCCTTTGGAGTTGATGGAACCTATGGCGACAGATTTGCCTTTTTCGGCGGCGCCCGCGGTGGCGGGCATCCGAAATTCCTGAGTTCTAAAATCGAAGGCAATTTGTGGAGGTGCGGAACGGTTTGAAGCGCTCGGAGAATTGGCGCGGGTGGCCTCCTGCATCAGATGGGCTTGTAGTTCCGGAGCGGCGACCGCTGGATGTGCGGCAACGAGCTGCGCGGCGGACGCGGGAGATTTGCCGAGCACTTGTAGATTACCGGGATGTTCAGCGGCGGCGCGCTGCACGGGTTCGCGCGGCGAAGAAGGAGGAAGGAGCGGACCATTTTTTAGATTGATGGGAGGTTTGCCGGGGACGTCGTCGGGATGCGCGAGGAGCAGGCCTACTTTTCCGCTGCTGCGAACGCGAACGGGGCGTGGTGGATGGATGGGGGAGCATTTTCCGCCGGGGCAATAGCGACGCAGGACCATGGCGTAATGGCGACCCTGAGGGATCCAAGTGTGGAGCTGGCAGACGCCGCGGCTCCAGCCGCGGGCGAATCCGGAGAGGTTTGCGGATTCAACGGCGCCCTTCATGCGCAAAAGCGCGTCAAGCTCCGCGTCGTTGTGGGCGACGCGGGAGAAGCGCCTGTAGGAGGAGGAGCCGCAGGGGCCCCAGGAGCGAGCGATCCAGGAGACGGTTAGCGGGAAGTTGTTACTTGAGGCGCTTGCTAGAGGGGATTGCTGGGCGCGTGACGAGAGATCGCGCGAAGAGATATCGGGCGAGATTTCATTGGGTGAATATGCGTTGCGAGCAGATTCGTACGGCGAAGATATATCGTGTGACGCTATATCGAGAATCCCGGCGTCCGAGAATTCTTGTTCTTCGGGCTCCCAGCAGACGCCGTAGGGCGCACAGGTGAAGAACGTGCCGTGGGCGGAAAGTTCGGTGAGACCGGGCTCGGGGGCGGAAAGGCCAGAGGCTTTCAAGGCGTTGACCATGGCGGTTTCTTTTTGCTGAACGCGGGCCATGACGGAGAGGTCCCATGGGGTGCTTGTGGAGTGGCCGAACACGGAAAGAGGTGAGGGACGGTCATTTTCAATAGACAGAGCTGCGCTTGAAGCGAGCGATTGCAGCGGCGTGAAATTTGCGGGAAGCATGCGATTGGGTAGAGTGCCGACGCCGTCGAGTGTTGCATTGCCGGCATCTTTTGGTTGCGACGCTGTGCAATTAGGGCACATGTGCAGGGATAAGGAGCGAGTGGCGTCGGGATCGTTTGTGCGAATCGGGTCACCGTCGTAATAAAAGACCGTGGGCCGATCTTTAAGTCCGAGGTATGTGATGGCGGTAGCGTCGAGATACGCGTCGACACGGGCGAAGTACAGATCCCGGCTGGAGAATTCGGTCGAGTCGGTGGGAGTGTCGATGTGGATCAGTTCGTTGTCGCCCTCGGGAAGCCAGACGGCGGCGGAGCCGGTAGGAAGAGTGAACCAGGTGACGAGGTCATGGTCGTCCACGGAGAGGTCGTTGATCATGAGCAAGGAGTTTTCCGCGAGGAAGACGGTGGAACCATTTTCGAGTTCGATTTCCGCGGTGCTATTTTTGCCGGTGGCTAACGTGAAGCCTTGCTCGATACTTTCACCGGCTTCGCCCTGGTCCCACGGTTGTTTGAGATCGGTGCGATGGTTGTGGCCCCGGGAGAGGCGTACGTCACCAAAGATTGCAACGAGGCGAACGTCGCGGTCGTAACGGCCCGACGATGCGGAGGTCGGTCGAGTTGAAACCCCAAGGAGGAGCAGGACGGCGAGAACTGGAAGGAAGAAGCGAAGGCTGGTGGATTTCATGGACTTCTCTCCTGAAGAAGGTCCAGAGAAACTGTTGTTAGGACGCAGAGGATTGTCGGTTGGTTACGTAGCGACGGAATCTAGAACGTTGGACGCCCGGGATTGCAAAAGCAGCTCGAGCTGCGGCGGCCGGAAATGGGTTGACGTGGGGCGGGGTGAGGCATAGCGTGGCGGCAAGTGTTTTTCCTTCGGGTTTTTTCCAGGTTAGTTTCCCGTAAGAGAATCTACTGTGACGGCGGATGTCTGATCCTTAGGAGGGTCATTTATGAAGCATGTCTTGAAAGTTGTGGCGATTGGATTGTTGGCGGTGCTGGGCGCGGTGGCGGCCGAGGCGCAGACGAATCCTATTGTGGGGACTTGGAAGTTGAACACGGCGAAATCGAAATATAGTCCGGGGCCGACGCCGAAGAGTATGACGCGGACGGTGACGGCGGATGGGGATGGCCTCAAGTATGCGTTTGAGGGGGTGGCGGGGGATGGGTCGGCGATTGTCTATGGTTTCACCACGAAGTTTGACGGGACGGCTAGGCCGATTACGGGTTCGATTCCGAGCGGGGCGGATAATGTTTCCGTTACGAAGACGGACGATCACCACTACACGGCGACGTTGAAGAAGGGCGACAAGTTAGTGGGAACGTCGAAGGTGACGATTTCGGCGGATGGGAAAGTTACGACCGTGGATGCGATCAGCGAGACGGCGACGGGGGCGAAGTCGCATGATGCACAGGTGTGGGACAAGCAGTAGCGGTTATCGGCGGTGTTGTGAAGGCGGCTCCGTTTTGGGGCCGCCCTTTTTTTGCGCGCGGTGCGGGAGATTTTGTGTGGCGCTGCTGGCGCTCGTTGCTGCGTGATGGGTAGGGGTGCGATGTGGTTGCGATTGTCGGGGGCGGAAATGTTTGCGTGCGTTTGGTCGCGGCAAAGCGGCTTCGAGCCGCCGCACTCTAAAACCACAAGAGCGACCGCCGCCGACGGCGGCTGCTACAAAGGCGAGGAGTGGAAGGGATCGGGTTGTGGGGTGCTGGGATTTGGTTCGGGACTGGGGAT
>JBEKVU010000478.1:0-3571 GCA_049513775.1 Candidatus Acidiferrum sp. | reverse complement strand
CTTGGGCGCTCCGGCGCCGTAAATCCATTGCGTCAGGAACTGATCGATGTTGACGTGCGTGGCCTCTTCCATGGCCTTGGCAAAATCCGAGGTCAGCACGTTTTTGCCGCGATTGACCTCCAGATAATGCTTCAATCCCGCGTAAAACGCGTCTTCGCCCAACTGGTGGCGCAGCATGTCAATCACCCAGCCGGCTTTGCCGTAGGCGTTGCCGTCGAATTCGTCGGAGTCCGCCAGAAAATCGTGGCGCACGATGGGTTTATAGAAAAGATTGGGTTGATGAAACCATTCATGCGCGGCGCGCCAGCGGTTGTAATCGGCTGAATCTTTCCCGAAGTGCGCTTCGGTCCACATGGTTTCGCCAAAAGTGGCGAACCCTTCATTGAGCCAAATATCGGACCAGGCTTTGCAGGTGACCAGGTCGCCGAACCACTGGTGCGTGAGTTCGTGCGAGATGAGATCGTCCTGATTGCTCAAATATTCCGCTACGAGCTTGGGATTGGTAAGCGAATCGGAAGTGTTGGTCGTGGCGCTGGAATTTTCCATTCCGCCGGCGACGAAATCGTCGACCATCGTCTGATCGTATTTTTCCCAGGGGTAGTCCACACCGAATTTCTTGCTGAACAGCTCGATCATGGCGGGGGTGCGGCCGTAGTTAATTTGCAGGCGATCGCCGCGGCCTTGGGGCGCGAAATAGTCCACGGGGATGCCATGCCAGGAATCTTTTACTTCGTCGAATTCGCCGACGATTATGCTGATCAGGTAGGTGGAGCTGGGGAGCGATTCCTTCCACGTCCAGGTCCTTAAACCCCTGCCCGCGTCGGTGACGCTCACGAGTTTGCCGTTGGCAATGGTCTGCCAGGCAGCGGGAACGGTGAGGATGGTTTCCGTGGTTAGGCGGTCGTTCGGATAGTCGTAGGTGGGTAGATAAAAACGCGTGTCTTCGGATTCGCCTTGCGTCCAGATCTGGATGGGGCGTTTCGGGTAGCCAGCATCGGGAAGAATGAAGTACATGCCCTTGGACGGTTTGCCATCGTACTTAATTTCAATTTCAAATTTCTGGCCGGCTTTGGCGGATTCGGGCAGCGACACGATGAGCTTGGCGTCGGTGGTTTCAAACTTTGCGGGCGCGCGATCCACGGTGACGCTGCGAATGTTCAAGTCGACGGAATCAAAAGAGACTTTCGCGGTGTTGTCGCGAAGGACGGTCAGCGTGTGCGTGACGTCGCCGAAGATTTCTTTTTTGTCCACATCGAAACGCATCGCGATTTTGGAATGCTGCAAATCGTAGTCGCGGCTGCGGGCGTATGGTTCGTCCGCGAATACGGGTGCAATTGCGCAGGCTGCGAGAAGCAGCAGCGCGAGACACGCCGGCCAAAAATGAGCGGCGTTACGAGTTGTAAAGGGCCGAGTTGTGGTGGGCCTCAGACGGACTTCGTTCATTACGATGGGCTCCTATGTACTTTATGACCGGCATTTTCAAGGACCACGATGGCCGGTTCAATATCGCGATTGGCAATCAAGAGATAGTCGGAATCGAAGGTCGAGACGGCAAAGATGGAGATGTCCGCATTGGCCAGCGGGACCGTCAGGGAGCACAGCACACCGGTAAGCTCGAAGCTGATCACGCTGTCAACGCGGAGCAAGCGGCGGTCGCGCTCAGAGCGCACGCCGGAGGGCAAGTCTTTTTGCTCGCAGACCACGGAGAGCTCGTCATTCGTTTTGGTCAGCGAGAAGAAACTGCTGTGGGCGTAGTCCACCGCGATTCTCTCGTGCGGGGAAAAGCGGGCAATGGCGTAAAGCTGCGGGAACAAGGTGAGCAAGAGTTGGTGCGAAATCGTCATGGGCTAGAGCAGGCTTCGCACGATGCCGCCATCGACGGCGATCGAGGTGCCGTTGACGTAGCTGGCGCGCTCGGAGGCAAGAAAGGCCACGACGGCGGCGAGTTCTTCGGGCTTGCCGATGCGGCCGGCAGGAATTTGGCGCCGCCAGCCGGCATAGATTTCCTCGGACGTAGCACCGGTGCGAGCGGAGATGGCGTCAACGAGTTCGCCAAGACGATCCGTGCCGGTGTAGCCGGGGCAGACGTTGTTGACGGTGATGCCAGAGGCGGCGTATTCGTTGGCCAGAGTGCGGGCCAAGCCGGTGACAGCGGAGCGCACGGAGTTGGAGAGCAGCAAACCGTCGACCGGCGTTTTGACCGCGTAGGAAGTGATGGTAATGAATCGTCCCCAATTATTTTTCTGCATGCGTGGCAGGGTTTCCTGAGCAAAGAAAACCGTGCTCATCAGCAGAAGATCTATAGCGGATTGCCAATCGGAGGAATTGGTGTCCTTAAAGAACTTAGACGGAGGACCTCCGGAATTGGTTACGCAAATATCCACACGCCCGAAGCGGTCTTCGACGGCTGCAACGAAGGCGGCGACGGCGGAGTGGTCGGTGACGTTAAGGGGCTGATGGAAGACTTCGTGGCCCGTCTCGCGGGAGATTTCGGCGGCGGTTTCGGACAGCCTGGACGCGGAGCGAGCGCAGATGGCGACGTGGGCGCCTTCGCAGGAGAGCTCTGCGGCGATGGCCCGGCCGAGGCCAGTGCTGGCTGCGGCGACGATGGCAACGCGGTTAGAGAGGCCCAGGTTCATCGAATGTGCCCACCCAAAACTTTGATGTTCTCGCGAAATTGTGACGCGGTCAAATGGGTGGCTGGGCTTGGGAAGAGTTTTGAAGCAAAAGGGAGCACGTGCTCCCTAGGATTTTTCTTAAGTATTCATTCGACGGGAGTTGAAGTCCTTTGTTTTGATACAGTTTTGCAAGTATTCACGCTAGGCGAGGTAGCGAATGATGTTTGTTGTATTTTAGTTACCTCCGGTTGATCGCGGAACGACGGACACGTAGGCCGTGCCTATTAGGGAGCGTTGCGGATTTTTCAGTGTCTGGACTACCGAGGCGTTCAGACGCAGTTCTGAACGCGCCCAGAATACCGCCTGTTACCCAATTTCGTCGCAAGCTTTCACGGGGTACTAATAAGTGCTTTCTTTCAAAGTGTGCGGCGGCGCTTCGGAACTGACGCCGCTCTCTTGCTCCTGGCTGGTCTGGTTTCCAACGTTGCGTTGTCGTCACTCTCGCCGAGCTGGGGCGCAGCATGCTGCGCGCGAGCAAAGGTGGACGCGGGCGGATAAACGAATGAATCCAAACGCGCGCCGAGACGGGTGAATCAGTCGTCGGAGGTGGCGATGGCCATGCCGAGCTGGACCAGGGGGACCAAGTGCAAGTATTCGGTCTCCATCATGTCGAAAAGCGCGCGGTGCTCGGACTCTGCCAGTTCCGGCAGGCACTTTTGAAGAAAAGGCGGGAGCTCCGGGGGAGTGTGCTGTAAAGCGTCGGTATTGGGGCGACTCGAGAGCGAGAGAACGGAGATCGCGTCTTGGGGGCCGCTGGCGACGGGGTCTGCAGCATGGTGGTGGGTAGCGCCTTCAGACTCTGGGACCGGGACCAGGGTTGGCAAAGCAGGATCCTGACCGTGGGCGATGAGAAACTGGTCGGCGGCGGCGACGATGCCGACCAGATAGGGGTC
>JBEKVU010000477.1:0-4715 GCA_049513775.1 Candidatus Acidiferrum sp. | reverse complement strand
TTGCTGAAACGTCCGACCGAGGCCAGCGATTCTCCAAGCTTTTCGCGCAGGTCGTCGCCGGCCTTTGCAAGGGCTTTTAGAACGCGGTCGCGGTTTTCTGCCTGAGCGTCGGCGCTGGCGATCACGTCCCCGGTTTGGCAGTCAATGGCTTTCAGGCCGATCAGATATTGCTGCCCAACGCTCACAATCGACCCTGCCAGGACCGCGCGGCTGTCGGTCCGCACACACACTTCGCGCGCCACGTCCTGCGTAAGGAGTTCGGTGCGCGGCTTGTTCATCATCTTCAGCGCCGCCGCCACCTTTGAATCGGGGAGCACGTTTAGGAATGGCGATTGCCCGAGCTGAATCGCCAGGGCCTGCTTGAGGGTGTCGTCGAAAACTGTGTCCTCGGTTGAGTTGGCAAAATCGGCCAGTACCACAGTGTCTCGATCCTTGAGGAGCTTCCCCGTGGCGCGTGGATGCAAGAACCAAAAAACCCCGCCGCCGATCAGCAGCGTTAGCACCACCAGGGCCGCGACGAGAATTTTCCAAGGAAAAGTGCGGCCAACCTCGATTACCTCTTCGACCTCGTCCGGTTCGGCCTGTACCGCCACGGCTTTCGACGTTGACGCTACGGCCACCGCGGTGCGTTGGGTCTTGGTGGACGCGCGGCGAACGGCGGTCCTCGTGGTGGGCCGCGGATCCGGAGGCTCGGGCCCTTCCGGCAAATCCGTGAAGGTCGAGGTCTGGCCCGAAGCCGTGCGCTGCAAGCGCTTTAACTCGACGCGCATTTCCGAGGCATGCTGGTAGCGCATGTCGCGATCCTTCTCAAGCGCGCGGCTGATGATGTTGCCCAGTTCGTCGGGCATGTCCGGGTTGTAGCGGAACGGTGATTGCGGGGCTTTGTTTAGAATTTCCGCGAAGATTACGCCGGTGGTGTCGCCGCGAAACGGAAGTACCCCGGTGGCCATCTCATAAAGCACCACGCCGAAAGAGAAGATGTCGCTGCGCGTGTCCAGTTCCTTGCCGCGCACCTGTTCAGGAGACATGTAGGCCACTGTGCCCACGGCGGTGCCCGGACTTGTGAGATGGTCGGTGTCGACGCCCATAGTGACGGTGGCGTCGGAGGGCACGGTCGAACCCGGGGCGGGCTTGGGGTTAATCATTTTGGCCAAGCCGAAATCCAGAATCTTGGCGTGGCCGCGCTTGGTGATGAAAATGTTGGCGGGCTTGATATCGCGGTGCAGGATTCCTTCGGCGTGCGCGGCGTCGAGGGCGTCGGCCAGATCGATGGAGATTTCCACGATTCGTGGCACGTCCAAAGTGCCCGCGGCAATCAGATATTTCAACGTGACGCCGTCCAGGTGCTCCATGGCGATGAAGCGCTGGCCTTCGTGCTCGCCGATTTCGTAGATGGTGCAGATGTTTGGATGGTTCAGCGCCGAGGCGGCGCGCGCTTCGCGCCGAAAGCGTTCCAGCGAGGCGGGATCCTGCGCCATTTCTTCTGGCAGAAATTTGATGGCTACGAAACGGCCGAGTTCGGTGTCTTCGGCCTTAAACACTACGCCCATGCCTCCGCCGCCGAGTTTATCGACAATGCGGTAGCGAGAAATTGTTTGACCGATCATGCGTCAGTTGCGAAGTGTCCGCAGTGGGGCGCTGCAGGGAGACACTCGTGATTGCAGATGATATGTGCAGTGGCCGACGAGAGTCAAAGGTGTAAGCCATGCTACAGCAACTTGTGATGATAGGTCGGGCAACAAACGCAGCCCCCTCGGGAAACGGGCCGGTTTGGCGAGGCGAGCAAATTGCGCGAACCTCGGGGCGGCTCTGAATCGTTTTGCACCGAGTCTTGGCGGGAAGGTTCGTGTCGTGTCGCGACCGGTTGCGACACGCTCGATAGCGCGATGATCGCGGAGAAACTGCATCGAAACGTTTGCGCTGCGGCCTTGTGCGGACGGCCCCAGGAGGGCGCAAAGAATTCCACAGATTTCCACGAAGTAAAACATTGACGGAATGGGACTTAAACGTGTAGCGTAATAGGGTTTAGCGAGTATCGTTTCTGTCCTTAAAAGCATCTATATAGAAGTGTTTCTCCGCATGGTTTCCGGGCCTCGGACGCTGCGAGTAACGTGCGCGACGGAGAATGCGGTCGAGGGGCGCAGGGCCATGCTTTTCACGAAACAACCGACCGGGAAGCCGTGACGGCGTTTGCGGCCGCGTGCGAGAGCCTGTTTGCAGCGGCGCGCATCTTACTGTAAAAGCTTGGCAAATGTTTTTGGAATCATCGGAATTGGGTTTGGGATGGGGAGGACTTCGTGGCCGCAGTGGGTTTGGAAGAAAAATATGAAGCGGTAAAGCAGCTCATTGTCGTTGGCAAGGAGCGCGGTTACCTGTTGTACGACGAAGTCAACGATTCGCTTCCCGCGGAAGTGCACTCTTCGGAAGAAATCGACGATCTATTGACCACCTTTGAGCGCAATGGCATCGAGATTTACGAAGATGCTGCGTCGGCAAAGGCAGCGCGTGCGGTGGAAGTCTCGACGGAACCGGGCGAACGCGACGACGTCCGAAAAGACGACGTGCATTCCGACGAGGGTAGCAGCGAACTGGATTTGACGCCGGGTTCTCTCGAAAAAACCAACGACCCAGTGCGCATGTATCTGCGCGAGATGGGCACTGTCCCGCTGCTCACTCGCGAAGGCGAAGTGACCATCGCCAAGCGTATCGAGCGCGGGCAGCTCGTGGTGATGAAGTCCATCACTCGTTCGCCGATCGTCATTAAGGAACTGATTGCCGTTGGCGAAGACTTGCGCAAAGGCGCCCGTTCGATCAAAGAAATCGTCATTTTTGACGACGAAGAGCTGACCGAAGAAAAGATCGCCAACAAGACCAAGCAAACGCTCAAGTACATCGAAAAGATCGCCAAGCTTTACGACACCGCGCTGAAGCAGGCGGTCAAGCTGGACAAGACACCCAAGGCAAAGAAAAAGCCCTACATTCGCGCGAAGTGGGAAGTGGCGCGCACGCGCGTGGAAATTTCGCTGGCCATCCGCGATATCGATTTCAACCTGTTTGAAAAGAAGCGCTTGATTGACAAGATGCGCGGCACCGTCGAGCGCTTGCAATCCCTGGAGCGCGAAGCCGGCCGCCTCGAGCGCCGCGCCGACGTCGCCAAAGGCGACGTGGCCGCCGAAGCGCGCAAGGAACTGCGCACCCGCCGCACCGAGCTGAAGGATATTGAGGATGCCAGCGAAGTGGGCTTGACGGAGCTCAAGCGCACTTTGACCTTCATTCACCGCGGTGAAGCCGAAGCCGAGCAGGCCAAAAAAGAATTGATCGAAGCCAACCTGCGCTTGGTGGTTTCCATCGCGAAAAAATATACCAACCGCGGTCTGCAGTTCCTGGATTTGATTCAGGAAGGCAACATCGGGCTGATGAAGGCTGTCGACAAATTTGAATGGCGCCGCGGTTACAAGTTCTCAACCTACGCGACGTGGTGGATGCCGTCAGCTGGTGCAGGAACTTGGCCGCGAGCCGACCAGCGAAGAGATCGCCAAGCGCATGGACATTCCGGTGTCCAAAGTGCGGAAGATTCTCAAGATCGCGCAGGAGCCGATTTCGCTTGAAACGCCGATCGGCGAAGAAGAAGATTCGCATCTCGGCGATTTCATCGAAGACAAGGCCGTGGTATCGCCTTCGGACGCGGTGATTAACCTGAACCTTAAGGAACAGACGTCCTCGGTGCTGAAGACGCTGACGCCGCGTGAGGAAAAAGTCATCAAGATGCGCTTCGGTCTAGACGACGGCAGCGAGCACACGCTCGAAGAAGTCGGCCAATCATTCGCCGTAACGCGCGAACGCATCCGCCAGATCGAAGCCAAAGCCTTGCGCAAGCTGCGCCATCCGTCGCGCTCGCGCAAACTGCGCGCCTTCCTCGAAGGCCCGTCGCGGGATTACCTCTAGAAAAATCGGCACCACTCGCCTAAACGAAAAAAACGCCTCCGGCAAAAATCGGAGGCGTTTTTATTTATTGCGAAATTCGGCGACTACTTCGATTCAGCCGACAATATTTCTGTTGAACTCAGGTAGCTCATCGGCCGGAATCCAATATTCCTGATGGATGCGCGCACCAACGGGGCGAATCGCGAATCTTGCGAGATATTCCGTATTCACGCGGAACGTCGTGACGATGCCCATTCCCGAGCTTTTCGCGTTCCAGTCGCGCGCGATCTGAATCGCGTACTCTTCGTTTAGTACCGGATAAAAAATGGGTTGGCCCGGCAGCCGCGGCGGAAACTCACGATATCCGGCGTGCGCAATCAGCCTCATTTCCTCGCGACCGACGGGGCGGTACAACGTCGTCGTGATTTCCATTTTGCGGGGGCTACAGTTTGAGTAAAGCGGGCGCCGCTTCGAGGCTAGGATTTAACCAGGGTAGCAATTCCCAACGTGTCGTCTGCAAAAATGGAGCGCGACTGCTTCGCGGATACTTTCGTAGAGTTCTTCTACGGTTTGGCCCTGGGTAAAAATATCCTGGTTACTGCCGCGGGCGCATCACACATCGCCATCATTGTAGACTTCCATCTTGACCAGCACGTCAGGGATATTCGCCGTTCGCCGAGGCTATGACCAATCAATTTACGGACTTGAGGCCGATCGTCGATGCTCAGGATGGGCTGGGTGTGTATCCGCGTATTAGAATAGGTCGCGGAAATATCTGTCCATGAAAACCA
>JBEKVU010000476.1:0-3589 GCA_049513775.1 Candidatus Acidiferrum sp. | reverse complement strand
TGACCATCGTCGGCGAAGCGCAAAACGGCACCGAGTGCATCAAGCTTCTCGCCAAGCTCAAGCCGGATATCCTGCTGCTCGATCTGCGTATGCCGGACAAGGATGGCCTCGCCGTCCTTGAAGAAGTGAATTTCGATACGCTGCCCACACGCGTCATCGTGCTCACCGCCGCCGAAGATGATCGCGACGTGGTGCGCGCCATGCGCCTCGGCGCCCGCGGCGTAGTGCTGAAACAATCCGCAACTGATCTGCTGGTGAAAAGCATCCAGCGCGTCTACGCCGGAGAAATCTGGCTGGACAATCGCATGACCGCTGAGGTCATGAAAGCCTTCAGCAAATCCTCGGAATCCGGCCCGCGCCGCGAAAAGCCTCTGCTCAGCGACCGCGAAAAAGAAATCGTGCAACTCGTAGCGCAAGGCTTCCGCAACAAGGAAATCGGCGAGAAGCTCTTCATCTCCGAGCAAACCGTAAAAAATCACCTCCACAACATTTTCGATAAATTGGGCGTGTCCGACCGCCTCGAACTAGCCCTCTACGCAATCCACCACCGCCTAATCGACCACACCTAACCCCCGCGCAGGCTCTTCGCTCCGGTAGTGGCGAATCTAGAGATTCGCATCTCGGGCTGCGCTGTGGCGACTTCTGCGTTTTTTTCCTGACGGACGCTTTCCTGTGAGTTTGCTCTGAATCCGTGAATGCTAATTCTTTTGTGTTATTGCAGCTCGTTGCCCGCGCTTATAGATTCCCATCAGAACTTTGCTTTGTCATGGCGGCCGCGGGGTGCGGCTGCGTCGCAAAGAAATCCACTAAGGCAAGAGTTGCTTTTTTGGGGCGGTGGCGGAGCCTTGCGCGCGATCGTGCACTCCGCACTCACGCGGGAAAAGCGGCTCGGCAGTCCTGGTGCGATGGCCGCGAGAGAAATCACGGAGACGACATGAACAGTACTCGAAGGTTTTGCATTTGCGCCACGGCATTCGCGATTTTTCTCTCCGCCATGGTTGGTGTAGCACCGGCCGCGGCCCAGGTGCCCACCACCACGGTCAATGGCATCGTCACCGACCCGCAAGCGGCAGCCATCACCAGCGCAAGAATTTCCGCCACGCATCGCGCTACGGGCGCAGTTCGCGAAACGCTCTCGAATGCCGACGGCTTATACGCCATCCCCGATCTTCCCGCGGGCCTTTACGATGTGCGCGTTACTGCCACAGGTTTTGCCCCGCGTGAATTTCCCGCCGTGCAACTCGAAGCAGGTCGCATCACCACGCTGGATGCGCGCCTGGAGATCGCCGCCGCCGGCCAACAAGTGATCATCGACGATTCCTCAAACGTCGGCGGCGTGGAACTTACGCAATCCATGATCCAGGGAGAAATTACCTCCCGCACCATCGAGACACTGCCGCTGAACGGGCGAAATTTCCTCGATCTGGCGTACCTGATTCCCGGCAATCGTCCGGCGCCCAATTTTGATCCCACCAAGACCAATACCTTGGAAGTTTCTTCCGCGGGCGGATTCGGACGCGGCGGAAACATCACTGTCGACGGCGGAGACAACAACGACGAAGTGGTGGGCGGGACACTGGCAAATTTTCCGCAAGATTCGGTGCAAGAATTTCAGATTGCCACCGGCCGTTTCACCGCGGAGGTCGGCCGCTCAGGAAACAGCATCATTAATATTGTCACCAAATCCGGCAGCAACGACTATCACGGCTCGGCGTTCCTCTTTGAACGCAATCGCAACCTGCAGGCGCGCCCCGCCACGCTCGATCCCTCCGTTCCCACGCCGCCTTTCGACCGCCAGCAATACGGCGGCTCCATCGGCGGCCCCATCGTCAAAGACAAGACTTTCTGGTTCGCCTCCGGGGAATACCGTCATCAGAATTCCGCCGCACTAACCGGGCAACGCGTCTACGGAGCTACTCCCGCCGATGACGATATTCTAAATACCACCGCCCCCGCGCCGTTGCGCGAAGCGCTTTTCTCGACTCGCGTTGATCACCAACTCAACTCCAACAACTCTCTGACCGCGCGCTACTCCTTTAATCGCTCGACGCAGACCGCCGTGCAGGAAGGCTCGGAACCCACGCCGTTGAGCACCGCGGCCGAACGCCAGGATTCTCTAAACCGCTTCCACTCCCTGGTGGCAGGATGGACTTCCACGTTTTCGCCCACACAAGTGAATAGCGTCACCTTTCACTTCGATACCTTCCTCAACACTATTCCGGCATTCTCGCAAGATTCCCCGACCACCTTTCCGTCGCTCGGACTTTCCACCGAGTTGGTTTTTCCCGGCTTGGCCGACGGCGTCAATTTCAATACCCCGCAGGCCACGCATCTGAACCGCTACCAGCTTCGCGATGGCTATGCCTGGACGCTCGGCAAGCACACTCTTCATTTGGGCGCGGAATTTCAACACTACAGCGCGTTCGGAATTATTAATCCCTTTGGAAGCGGTTCCGTGGTGCTGACCAGCAATTTCGGATTCGCCGACCTCAACGGTGACGGCGCAATCAACGACTTGGACATTCCCATCGCCGTCGCGCTCAAGAGTTCAGCGCCGGTAACACCCGTACCCATCCCGCCTATTGCCGACAATTATTTTGGCCTCTACGCGCAAGATGACTGGCGCGTCACGCGCAAGCTCACGCTGAACCTCGGCCTGCGCTGGGAATACGATACGAATTTGACCGGCACGGACAGCACGCACGATGCCTGCCCAAGTCTCACTACCGAGCCGACACAACCCTGCGTCTGGCTGGCCGGCGTGATCGACATTCGCCGCCATCCAGACACCAAGGATTTTGGCCCGCGCATCGGCTTCGCTTACGATCCGTTCGGACATGGCCGCTCGGTGATCCGCGGCGGCTACGGAATTTATTACGACCGCATCATTCTCGAAGTTCCAGGCTACGAACGCGTGCAAGACGATCGCGCGCTCACCGTGAGCGCCTACTCGGGCTCCTTCTGTACCTTTCCCGGCGATCCGGGTGCGCCAAGTCTTGGTACTTGCTTCGCGCCGGGAGCGACGTTCGCACCTGGCAGCCCCACGCTGGCCGATCCCTTCAGCGGCCCCAGCGAGCCGGGAGGCGTCGGCCTCATCGTCCTCGGCAAAGACACGCACCATCCCATGTTCGAGCAATTCTCACTCGGCGTGCAGCAGCAGTTCGGCAAAGATTGGCTGCTCAGCGCCGACGGCCTGCACGTTTTTGGCGACCGCCAAATCATCGCGCAGTATCTGCGCAGTACGACGTCCACGTCGCCGTACATTTCTTGCCCCGGCAGCCCCGCGCTATGCACCGTCACCGATCCACTCACCGGCATCTCTGACAACGTGACCGTTGGCAGCTCCGCGGCAAAATCCTGGTACGACGGCTTGCTCGTCAGCCTGCAGCACAAGCCGGTAAAACTAGGGCCGGTAACTTATTTGTTCAACGTAAGCTACACGCTTTCGAAAACGCTGGACTACTCCGACGACGATCAAGTTCCGTCCTACAACGCCGTCGAGGCCGTAAATTTGAACGAAGGCACCGTCGGATTGCGCGGTGAAAAAGGCTACGCCGCCAGTGATGAGCGCAATCGCCTCACGGTTTAC
>JBEKVU010000475.1:0-3600 GCA_049513775.1 Candidatus Acidiferrum sp. | reverse complement strand
AGACGATATCGAAGAAATTGAGTCTCCGCGCAAAACGATAATTGTCGACCTCGAACTTGACGAGCCGAATGACGCCGGACACTGAGCGCGCCGTTTCCGCCGCGTCTCCGCCGCAAAAAAAGCCTCGCCTGGCATTCCTGCTCGCTACCTGGTTCGGTCTCGGCTATCTGCCCAAGGCGCCCGGTACCTGGGGTTCGCTCGGGGGCATAGCGCTCAGTTGGCTAATCCTTCGTTGGGCGCCGAAAAGCTTAGCGATGGCCACCGATTTGCACATGCACGATCACTTCGCTGTGCGTGCGTGGGGTTTACTGCTCTGGAGTTCGTTCATGGTTGCGCTCTTGGGGGTTTGGAGCAGCTCGCGCGTAGCAAATTTCTCCGGGAGCAAAGATCCTCAGTTCGTGGTGATCGACGAGGTTTCAGGCCAAATGTTGGCTCTTCTCTCTGGCGCATCGGCACTCGTGTGGCTCAAAGGTATACGCTGGTCCATCCTTGTCGCGGGTTTCGTTCTCTTCCGGCTTTTCGACATATGGAAGCCGTGGCCAATAAGGAAACTGGAAAAGCTGCCTGGGGGATGGGGGATTATGGCGGATGATTGGCTGGCGGGTATCTACGCTGCAATTCTGCTGCGTCTCGCGTTACACTTTAACGTGCTATGAAGTTCGGCCTGGGTGAGACCTCGAAGAAGAACGGTATCCCGCGTATTGAGCGCGTTGCGCCCTCGGCGGCTATTCCTGGCGGCGAAATCGCGATTTACGGCACGGGCCTGGCGTCACGTCACGGGTCACGGCCGGTGGTGCGTTTCGGCGAGCAGGAAGCCAGCCTTTCACTGGCCAGCGAAACGCGGCTGATCGCGCGCGTGCCGGAGGGAGCCAGCGGCGGTATGGTGCAGGTGGCCATGGCGGACCACGAAAGCGCGCCGCATCCGGTCTCCATCGGATTGCAAATCGCGGACAACCTGCATCCGGTAGCCAATCCGGCGGTGGACGCCGAAGGCAACATCTACGTGACGTTTTCCGGCCAGCGCGGACAGCGCGTGCCGGTTTCCCTTTACAAAATTACAGCGAACTACAGCGTGAAGCCGTTTGTTACGTCGCTGATTAATCCGAGCGGGCTGGCTATCGGCCCGAATGGCGACCTGTTCGTTTCGTGCCGCCACGACGGGACGATTCACCGCGTAACTCCCGATGGGCGCGCCGAAGAGTGGATTGAAGGCATGGGGATTGCTACGGGGATTGCGTTCGATAAGGCCGGGAATTTGTACGTGGGCGATCGCAGCGGGACGATTTTTAAGATCAGCCCGACGCGCGAGATTTTTGTGTTTGCCACGCTTGAGCCGTCTGTGGCCGCGTACCATCTGGCATTTCATCCTAGCGGGGATCTTTACGTTACCGGGCCGACACCTTCTAGCTTCGATCGCGTGTTTCGGATTACGCAGGGAGGCGAGGTGTTGGTGTTTTACCGCGGACTGGGGCGGCCGCAGGGTTTGGCGTTTGACCGCGACGGGTATCTGTACGTGGCGGCGTCGCACGGTGGACGGCGGGGATTGGTGCGTATTTCTCCGCAGGGGCATGCGGACATTGCGCTTAGCGGATCGAATTTGGTGGGGGTGGCGTTGCAGCCTTCTGGCAGGGCGATTTTGGCGACGTCGGTCAGTCTTAGTGGCGGGCCTACTGGGGCACTGTATACGCTGGATTGGGATGTCCGGGGGTTGCCGCTGCTGGGGTGAAAGGCGCCGGGACTAAAGCTCGGCCGCTACAAAGAAAAAATCGTTGCAGCGAATCGCGACGAAATGACAATCGATTGACGGATAAGCGGGCGGCATGAAGGCTGAGATCATTGCGGTTGGGTCGGAGATGCTGACGCCAGATCGCGTCGACACCAATTCTCTTTTCCTGACGGAAGAGCTCAATAAACTGGGCGTCGAAGTGATTCGGAAATGCGTGGTGGGCGACAATCGCAGCGATTTGCGCGCCACTTTTCAGGAAGCGCTCGAGCGGGTGGAATTGGTGATCGCGTGCGGCGGCCTGGGGCCAACCGAAGACGACCTTACGCGGGAAACCGTTGCCGAACTGCTGGGCCGCAAACTCATTCGAGACGATGAAATTGTGCGCGCCATCGAAGCGCGCTTCCGCAGCTTTAAACGAGAGATGCCGGAGATCAATGTTCGGCAGGCGATGGTGCCGGAAGGCGCTGAGGTGCTGGACAATCCGCGCGGTACCGCGCCGGGATTGTGGATTACAGAAGGCGATCATGTGATCGCGCTGCTTCCGGGGCCGCCGCGCGAGATGAAGCAAATGTTTTTAGAGCGGGTGCTGCCGCGGCTCGGCCGTTACGTTTCCAACGTGCGCATGGTGAAACGCGAGTTGCGGGTTACCGGGCTCGGCGAATCGCACGTGGAGCAGCGCATCGCGCCGATTTACAAACGGTATTGCGACGTGAACACGACGGTGCTAGCGGCGCCGGGCGAAGTGCAAGTGCACTTGCGTATGTGGACGGACGATTTCGCGCACGCCAAGAAGACGCTGGACGAAATCGTACAGAGTTTTGAGATTGCCTTGACGGACCGTATTTTTTCGCGCGATGGGTCGACGCTCGATGAGGTTGTGGCGCATCTGCTGATTCTTAATGGAGCCACGATCGCCGCGGCGGAGAGCTGCACTGGCGGACTGTTCGCGGAACGTTTGACGAGTATTGCCGGAAGCTCGACGTATTTTCTCGGCGGTGTGGTGTGCTACAGCAACGAACTGAAAACCGCGTGGGCCGATGTGCCGGCGGCGCTGATTCAGGCCAAAGGCGCGGTAAGTTCGGAGGTGGCCATTGCGCTGGCAGAAGGCATTCGACGCCGCGCGGGGAGCCAGCTCGGCGTGGGGATTACGGGAATTGCCGGCCCTGGCGGCGGCACAGAAGAAAAACCGGTGGGCACGGTACACATCGCTCTTTCGTCTGCGACGGGCGTTAAAGAGCGGCGACTGACTTTCCCCGGCGACCGCGAAATGATTCGCATGCAAGCGTCGCAGGCTGCGCTGGACATGCTGCGCATCCATTTTCTATACAACGGCGCGCAGACCAGCAACCAACACGGGGCGCAAATCGGCGCGGCTTCCGGATCAATTAGTTCCTCCACTCCTCTGAAAAGTTCTTAGCATGGATCGCACGCAGCTGATTCATCTCGGCATTCCGGTGGTGGCCTACTTGCTGGGGTCTATCCCGTTTGGGCTGCTGGTTGGCGCAGTTTTTGGCGGACGGGATGTGCGCCATGCGGGTAGCGGAAATATCGGGGCGACGAATGTGTCGCGCGTGGCTGGACCGTTTGCGGGAATTCTGACGCTGGTGCTGGATGCCGCCAAAGGCTCGGTTGCCGTGCTGGCTGCGGCGCGGCTGACGGAGGATTCCGCGGAGTGGATGGTGGTAGCGGGCATTTGCGCGCTGCTCGGGCACTGTTATCCGCTTTGGCTGCACTTTAAGGGCGGCAAGGGCGTGGCCACCGCGGCGGGAGTATTTCTGGTGCTGTGCCCGCTGGCGATGTTTTCTGCGCTGGCGGTGTTTATTTTGGTCGTGGCTTTCTGGCGATTTGTGTCGCTTGCTTCGCTGGCCGCGGCG
>JBEKVU010000474.1:0-3601 GCA_049513775.1 Candidatus Acidiferrum sp. | reverse complement strand
GCTCTGAACGCGAGAATTATAGCGTTTACTAATTTATCTGTTAATAAATTTCTTGCGTACTCATACTCTTAAACTTTTTGTTCAAATGGTATGGGGCCGTTTCTGGGTGTTGGTTGCCGGAGTGTGGTTTGTTTTCTGGGGAGTTGCGGATAGAATCGTCGTTTTGGTTTTGTGATGCGGGGCGGCTTGTGGGGCGGGGCTGGCGTCTTGATTGCATGGTTTTCGGCATTGATTCGGTGAACGGGTGATCGATTGGCTGAACGGCTTGGGTTGTCGGCGATTGGGAAAGGGTGACAGCGGCGTTCACGCTCTTCGCGCGAAGCGCTCAGGGTAAACCGCACTCCACAAATGGCTGAGATTCGATTGCACAACACGATGGGCGGGGAGACGGAGGCGTTTGTGCCGCTGAAGGCGGGCGAGGTGCGCATGTACACGTGCGGACCGACGGTGTACGACTACGCGCACATCGGGAATTTCCGGACGTTTGTGTTTCAGGATATTTTGCGGCGCTTTTTGAAATTGCGCGGATTCAAGATGCTGCATGTCATGAATCTGACGGACGTGGACGACCGGATCATCGCCAACGCGGCGGCGGCGGGGGTGGGGATCCGGGAATATACCGAGAAATTTGTGCAGGCGTTTTTTGCGGATTGCAAGGTGTTGAGCATTGAAGCGCCGGAGCACTGGATTCGCGCGACGGACCATATCGACGATATGGTGAAGCTGATCGAACGGCTGCAGAAGAAGTCGTTCACGTATGAGGGCGAAGGATCGATTTATTACCGGATTGCGAAATTTCCGGCGTATGGAAAATTGTCGAAGATCGATGTGCACGGGATTCAGGCTGGGGCCCGGGTGGACAACGACCGGTATGAGAAAGAGAGCGCGCGGGACTTTGCATTGTGGAAGGCGCCGAAAGGGGGAGAGCATTTTTGGGAGACGGAGATTGGAGCGGGGCGACCGGGCTGGCATATCGAGTGCTCGGCGATGGCCATGAAGTATCTGGGCGAGACTTTGGATATTCATACGGGCGGAATCGATCTTTCGTTTCCGCATCACGAGAATGAGATTGCGCAGAGTGAAGCGGCTACCGGGAAGACGTTTGCGCGCTACTGGATGCACGCGGAGCATTTGCTGGTTGAAGGCGAGAAGATGTCCAAGTCGCTCGGGAATTTTTACACGCTGCGCGATTTGTTCGAGAAGGGATATAAACCTTCGGCGTTGCGGTTTGCTTTGGCGAGCGTGCCATATCGCAAGCAGCTGAACTTTACGTTTGATGGGTTGCAGTCCGCGGCTTCGTCGGTGGAGCGGCTGCGAAACTTCGCTGACCGGCTGACCACGGGGAAGTTTCCGGCGGGAGTTTCAAAGGAGATGGTCGGGCGGATCGCGCAGGCCGCAGGGGAGTTTGACGAGGGACTATCCGACGACTTAAATACCGCGCGGGCGCTGGCGGCGGCGTTCGACCTGGTGCGGGATATGAATATTGCGATGGATAAGGCCGCGGTGTTTCAGGGAGATGCGGCCGCGGCGCAAGAATTTTTGCGGGACTTTGACCGGGTGTTTGCGGTGTTGGAAGACAACGATGCGGCGAAGTTGCGGGAGCTCGGCTATGGCGGAGCGGATACGTCTGGCGACGATGCGGAGATTGAAAAGCTGGTGGCGGAGAGGCAGGCGGCGCGCGGGCGCCGGGACTTTGCGGCTTCGGATCGGATACGGAAAGAGTTGGCGGAACGTGGTATAATTCTTGAAGATTCTAAGGACGGCGGCGTCCGGTGGAAACGAAAATGAAACTACATTCCTCACTTCGATTCCCGACGTATTGTTCGCCCGCCGAACTGCGTCCGAACCTCTACGGCGTAGATTAACTCCTCTTCCTCCGGGCAGGTGCGCACACGGATGGGTGTATCTGGCCCAGCCTAGTGACGCATAGCAACCTGCCCAGCGGTTTCCCATCGACAACAACCCGCTGACCACGGCGTGAAAAATGCGCCGAGCCAATGTCCCGAGGAGGAAGAACATGACGACTGCTACCGAAATGAATTTGAAATTGCCACGGCTGGTGACGGAAGTACCTGGACCGAAGGCACGGCGCGTGGTGGAGCGCGATGCGGCGATTATGTCGCCATCGTATACGCGGGATTATCCCTTCGTGGCGAAGCGCGGGCGCGGCGCGATTGTGGAAGACGTGGACGGGAATGCATTTTTGGATTTTGCGGCGGGGATTGCGGTGTGCGCAACGGGGCATTGCCATCCGCACGTGGTGGAGGCGATCCAAAAGCAGGCGGCTGAACTGATTCACATGTCCGGGACGGATTTTTACTACGAGAGCATGCCGCTCTTGGCGGAGCGCATCGCCGCGACGGTCCCCGGCAGCGAGGCGAAGAAAGTTTTCTTTACCAACTCCGGGACGGAGTCGGTCGAAGGGGCGATCAAGCTGGCGCGTTATGCAACGAAGCGCGACAAGATGATCGCGTTTTACGGGTGTTTTCACGGGCGGTCGATGGGGGCGCTGTCGCTGACGGCGTCGAAGGCGACGCAGCGCAAGAATTTTGGGGCGCTACTTTCCGGGATCGAGCACATTCCTTATCCGTATGCGTATCGTTGCGCGCACGGACATAGCAACGAGACTTGCGGCGCGGAAATTCTGGAGCAGCTCGAGGGGCAGATTTTCAAGCGGCTGTTTGATCCGGAGGACGTGGCGGGAATTATTATTGAGCCGATTCAGGGCGAAGGCGGATATGTTCCGGCGCCGAAATTCTTTTTGCAGGAGTTGCAGAGGATCTGCCGGCAGCACGGGATCATGCTCATTTGCGACGAAGTGCAGTCGGGCATCGGGCGCACTGGGAAGTGGTGGGCGCACGAATATGCGGGGATTGAGCCGGACATTCTGTGCTCCGCAAAGGGCATTGCCAGCGGGATGCCGCTGGGGGCCATTATTGCGCGGGAAAGCGTGATGCGCTGGAAGCCGGGAGCGCACGGGACGACGTTTGGCGGGAACCCGGTGTGCATAGCGGCGTCGCTGGCGACCATGGATTTGATCGAGAGCGAATATCGCGAGAATGCGGCGCAAATGGGCGAGTATATGTTTGCGCGCATGAGCGATTGGACGAAGAAGTTTAAGATTGTTGGCGACGTGCGCGGGCGCGGATTGATGATTGGGATTGAGTTGGTGCGCGACCAGCGGACGAAGGAAAAGGCTGGCGATTTGCGGAATTTGGTAGTGGATTCCGCGTTTCACAAGGGGCTGTTGATTTTGGGGGCGGGGGAGAACACCTTGCGGTTGTCTCCGCCGTTGCTGATTGATCGGGAGCAGGCTGATTTTGCGGTGCGGACATTGGAGGAGTGTTTGCGGGAGGCGGAGGGAAAGGTTTAAACGAGAAGGCCGTTGTGAAGTTTGTTGCAGGGCCGTGGTGCATGTTGCGAAACGGAGCGAGATTTGGTTCTCGCTCTGTTTTTTTTGGTGTTGGGTGGTTCGGATACGGCGTCGGCGGTCGGTGAGCCCGGGGCGCGGACGGGAAAGTCAAAGGAACGGGTCTGAAGCCCCGCCGCTACAAGGGCTTGTGGGCGGCTGCGGGGTTTTTGTTTATACTCCGGGCGTTAC
>JBEKVU010000473.1:0-5076 GCA_049513775.1 Candidatus Acidiferrum sp. | reverse complement strand
GCGTTGGCCTGGATGCGCACGCTGGGAGAAAAGAAGTGCGAACTCTGGCGGCTCAGATACAGGCCGCAGGCGATGACCGCCAGCACGCCGGACGCGCCGAGGGCGTTGGCGCCGAGATAGGTGGCGTACGGCACGAGGATGCTGATGACGATTTCGATTGGCCCATCGTCGATGTGTCGTTCGAACCACGTCACAACCAAGCCCACCAGCAATCCAATCACGATGCCGACGCCAATCAAGTACGCCAATCGGAGAAAGCCGGACCACACCGTAGGCGTCGAGCCGTTCCACACCATGGCGATGCCGAACTCCAGCGCCAGCAAGCCGGTGGCGTCGTTTACCAGGCTTTCGCCTTCGAGTACGTCCACAATACGTTGCGGCAGGCCAACGCGCTTGGCGATGGCGGTGGCCGCGATGGCGTCGGTGGTTGCCACCACGGCGCCCAAAACAAACCCGAGCCGCCAATCAAATCCAGCAAATAGCCAGCGCGATGTTTCGGCCACACCAAGCACCGTGAAACCCACGAGTCCGAACGCCAAAAAAAGAATGTTGACCAAGTTGTATTTGAAATCGCGCCAGCTGGTGTACCACGCTCCGTAGTAAAGCAGCGGCGGCAGAACCACCAGGAAAACCAGATCCGGGTTAAGTGGCACCTTCGGAATGGCCGGCACGAAGCCCAGCAACAATCCGCCGATCACCAGCACGATGGGATAAGGGGTCTCAAGCTTCCGCGCTAGCGCCGCGAACACCACGACAAACAGCAGTAGCAGCAGAAACACCAGTTCGACCGCGTGGACGCCTTCACCGTGAAACATTTTGCATCCCGCCCAGTTCGATGACCACCCCGCGCAAAGCGCTACCTCAATTGTACTTCGTGCCTTTGGTAAGTTTTCATACCGCCCCTCGGAAACCTGTGATTACATGTTCGATAGGTGCCTGCGTCACCGAGGAGCCGCCTATGCCGAGAGGACGAAGAGTGATTGTTTTTCTCTCGCTGGTACTCCTTTCGGCGACGGCCTCCGCGCTACGGGCGCAACTGTCGGGCGAAGCCTACAAAACCCAACGCGCGCAAGCTATGGCGCTCGTAAAGGATCACAAGGAACTCGAGGCCCTGCCGCTTTTTGAAGAACTTGCCAAAAGCAATCCGGACGATGCCGAAGTGCTGGCTGACCTCGGGATCTGTCTGCTACACCATTCTGTAACGTTGACGGACGAGGCGGCGGCTAGGCAAGAACGCGTTCGCGTCCGCAGCATCCTCACGCGCGCCAAGCAGCTGGATAGCACCAATGGCCTCGTGCTAAATCTGCTCGACGTGATTCCTCGAGACGGTCGCACCCACCACGAAGCCCGTCCCGACGTCGACCAAGCCTTTCAGGCCGGGGAGACTGCCTTTTCCAAGCACGACTACGACGAAGCAATCAAAAACTACCAGCGCACTCTTGAACTTGACCCACAAAACTATTCCGCAACACTGTTTGTCGGGGACGCATACTTCGCGCAAAAGGACTTTCCCCAAGCACAGTTATGGTACGACCGCGCGATATCCGTAAACCCCAATATTGAAACAGCCTACCGCTATGAAGGCGATATGCTGGCGAAAAACGGCGAGGCGGAAAAAGCGCGGACGCGCTTTATCGAGGCGGTGATTGCCGAGCCTTACAAAGCCATACCCTGGCGAGCCCTACAGGCGTGGGCCAAAGCCAACAAACTTGACTTGCGCGCCGTACACATCAATACCCCACAAGTCTCCGCCGAGGGCCAAAGCAGCATCAACATCACGTTGAATTCCGGAGGCTTATCGAGCCCAGGGGGCTCGGCGTGGATTGTCTATTCGGGAGTTCGCGCCAACTGGCATCAGAAAAAGTTTCTCGAAAAGTATCCTCTGGAGGCACAGTATCGTCATACCCTTGCAGAAGAAGTGGAGGCGCTCTTGACCGCAGCCGGGACTTTGCCTGCGCTTGGCGATCCAAAATCCAAACAACTGGTAGACCCCGATTTGGTGATGCTACAAGCAATCGCGCAAGCCAAATTGCTCGAACCCTATGTACTGTTGAACGGCGCAGATCAAGGTATCGCCCAGGACTACGCCGCTTACCGGGAAACCCATCGCGCGGAGTTACAGGAGTACCTCAACCGTTTTGTGGTGCCGGCCGTGCCGGCCAAGCCGTAATCGCCGATGCCTACCAATTCCTCCACTATCCTTAAATGGGGCCTGTTCTCCGTCGCCGTCTTATTGCTGGCCACCTACGGCGTCGATTCCGCGTCGGTGTTTTTTCGCGCGCGGCACGGCACTCCCGCCGATCCCTACGAAACAATGACCGCGCCACGGGTTTTTGCCATCGCGGAAAAAGGCAACAAAACCGAGTACCAGATCGATGCCGAAAATCCGACGCAAACGGTCACCTGCGTCCATGCACTGTTTCCACATGCGGGTTATTCGCCTTGCTGGCAGGTCAAGCGCACTCTGCACAACACGATTCCCATGTGAATGCGGTGTTTGCGATGTATCGCGGGTTCGCAAACTCAGGCCAGGGTAAGTGGAACCGTCGCGCCCAGTAGCACATCCTACGCTTGACCGCTCCTGAGCTTCTCGCCTCGTCCCGCTACGATATACCCTTCACGAGCGGTACTGCCGGAGCTATCAGAAGTGCTATCATCGGGCGCGGGCAAAGCGCCACTGTTGAAATTCTCGTTCGGTGACGAATGCACTCTCGGAAAAGGGCTAAGCTGGCGTTCGCTTCCGCCGTTATTTTCCTTTTGATCGCCGCTGGCGCCGCAGGTATTTCGATTACGCGGCTCACTGCCAACCTCAAGTGGGTAGCACACACCTATGATGTTCAGGTGGCGCTTGGCGACATAAGTTCCACGATGACCGTGGCCGGCCGCGCCCGCGCTCTATTCGATTCTACCGGTGATGAAAGTCAGGTACCCAAGTTTGAGAACGCCGTCAACTCCGTGCCGCAGAAGCTCGTTCATCTCGGCTTGCTCGTAGCGGACAACGCTGAGCAAAGAAAAGCCTTAGCGCAACTAACGGACCTTCAAACTCGCCGCCTCGACGTTTTGCGCGACGCCGTTAAACACCGCACGCTTGGCGCACGCAGCGAAGAGGCTCAGAAGGAAACCTCCTCGGAGGTCGTCACCCTGGGCACGGAAGCAGAAGCCCTTACGCAGGAGATGCTCGAAAACGAGGAGCGGCTGTTGGTATCCCGCCGCGCGGCTTCCAGCACCCTATATGCCACGGTGATGTGGGTTTTGCTTCTGGCGTTTGTCGTGTCTTTGGTGCTTTTTTACGTTTACTACCGTTTGCTCGAAGCCGAACTCCTCGAACGCGAGCGGGCGGAGAGACAAGCTTTGGAAAGCCAGGCGGCATCGCGCCTGCTGAGTGCCCGCCTGCTCCATCTCCAAGATGAAGAACGCCGCAAGTTCTCGCGCGAGTTGCACGATAGCCTGGGGCAATATCTGGCGGCCGCCAAGATGAATCTGGACGCACTCTCAAGCCGCGCGAATTCCGCCGAACTGCTCGATGGGGCACGCGATCTCGAAGGTTTTGCACAGCGCAGCGGTATTCAGGTCGATGCGCAAGTACCGGAGGATTTTCCGCGGCTGCCTCGGCCCGTCGAGCTTGCCCTTTTCCGCGTACTTCAGGAGTGCCTCACCAACATCCATCGCCATTCCAAGAGCAGCCGAGCCGAGGTTATCTTGCGGCGCTCGTCGCGCGAGGCGTACCTGCGAGTCCGCGATTTTGGCAGCGGCATTGCCCCCGAGGTTTTGCGGCAATACCGTGAGAACGGCAGCAACGTGGGCGTTGGTTTAGCCGGTATGCGCGAGCGCGTCCGCGATCAAGGTGGCACGCTGGACATTCAATCGGAGGCAACCGGTGTTACCGTGGTGGTCACCTTGCCGCTAGCCGCGGACGCGGTGACGCAGACGCAGAACGCATTACCGTCTGCGCTTATTACGTAAAGCGTCGCAAAACCATTGCTCCCCATATCCACTAACATCCTGCTCGCGCTGGCCACTCTGTGGGCCACGGCCGCGTTGTATGTTGATCTGCGCGACCCAATCCAGCGTGTGACTGCGCCGATTCTCTATGTCGTCATGGTCACGGCCACGGTTTGGATCGCGCCACTCTTTCTCGGCGAGCCGCGGCTATGGCTCCGTTCCGTTTTCGGCTTCGCGGCCTTCTCCGCAGTGCTGGTTTGGTGGCTTTCCATAAAGCCGACGAATGAGCGAACCTGGCAGGCCGATGTCGCGCAAACCGCGTGGGCCGAGCTCGACGGCGACTTGGTCACCATTCACAACTATCGCAATTGCGACTACCGTTCCGAATTCGACTACTCTTGCCGCTGGGTCGACAAACAGATCCGCCTCTCCGATATTCGCGGTCTGGACGTTTTTATCGTGTACTGGGGTTCGGACTGGATCGCCCACCCGATCGCCAGCTTTCAAATTGGAGAGGACGACCACGTGGCCTTCTCGATCGAAACGCGCAAGGAAGAGCATCAGCGGTTTGCCACGATTCGCGGTTTCTTTAAAAACTACGCGCTCATTTACACCGTTGCGCCAGAAACTGATTTAGTTCGCCTTCGCACCAACTTTCGCAAGGGTGCCAAGGGCCAAGGTGAAGACGTCTATATCTATCGCACCATCGCGGGCCCTGATTGGTCGCGCTTGCTCTTTTTGGCGTACATCTACCGCATCAACGAACTTCGCGATCATCCCGCTTGGTACAACGCCGTAACCAACAACTGCACCACCAACATCTTCACCGAACGCGCGGCAGCCGACAATTTTGTGCGTGTCCCAACCACGCCACTGAAGAAACTTTTGAACAAATTCGATTGGCGCATTCTGCTCAACGGCAAGGGCGACAAGATGGAGTTCCAGCGCGGCGACCTCGTCACTGGCGGGCTCTCGTTCGAGGACCTTAAGCGCCAGGCGTACATCAATCCCGTCGCCCGCAGCTTGGAGGATTCCGACGGATTTTCAGAGCGCATTCGCAGCGGGCGTATCGGGTTCTAGTACTTGGTCAATCGCCACAGCCCTACCCGAGATCCACCCGATTCCGCCCTCTTT
>JBEKVU010000472.1:0-3607 GCA_049513775.1 Candidatus Acidiferrum sp. | reverse complement strand
TGACGACCTTTCAAGGCATCACCGTGGACAACGACACCAAGCTCCGTCGCGCCGTGCAAGCGGCTGGCGGCAAGTACAAGGTGGTCAAGAACACTCTAGCCGAGCGCGCCGGAGCGGGCACGCCCGCCGAAGGTGTGCTGAAGGATTTGAAGGGCACCAATTCGATCGCCTTCACCTACAACGACCCCGTGGCGCTGGCCAAGGCGCTGACCAAAATTGCGAAAGACGTTCCGGCGTTTCAGTTCAAGGCTGGCGTCGTCGAAGGCCGGGTCATCTCGATTGCCGAGATTCAGAGCCTGGCGAACCTGCCGTCGAAGGAAGAGTTGATCAGCAAGGTGATGTTCCTGTTGAATGCTCCGGCGCAGCGTATCGCGGTGGCCCTGAACGCTTTGCCGCGCAACCTGGCGGTAACGGTCAGCGAGGCCATCAAGGCCAACAAGTTTGCGTCCGGCGGAGCCGCGGAAAACAGCGTTAGCGTCGCTCCGCAGGCGGCGGAAACAAACCCGCAAGCGGCCCAATAAGTTTAGTTTTGTAAAATTTCATTTTTACGTTTCGAGAGGAGAAACGCAGTCATGGCGAAAGTGGATACGATTCTGGAAGAAATCAAAGGGCTGACGCTGCTGGAAGCGTCGGACCTGGTGAAGAAGATGGAAGAAGCCTTCGGCGTCTCCGCGGCGGCAGCCACGGTAGTTGCCGGCGGCGGTGGCGGTGCGGCGGCCGGTGCGGCGCCCGCGGAAGAGAAGACGGAATTCACCGTCGTGCTGACGGACGTTGGCGGCAACAAGATCAACGTCATTAAAGCGGTCCGCGAAGTCACCAGCCTGGGCCTCAAAGAAGCCAAGGACCTGGTCGACGGCGCACCCAAGACCGTAAAGGATGGCGTGAACAAGGAAGAAGCCGCGACCATCAAGAAGAAGTTCGAAGACGCGGGCGCCAAAGTCGAAATCAAGTAACTTCTGTTTCGACAAGGTCATTGTTTCGCGTTGTTTTGAGCTTCACGAATTTGCAGTTCGGCCCGGCTCATCGGTGCGCTTTGCGGCGCGCCTGAAACAAGCGGTGGCGGCAGCCGCTGCAAGCGTTTGCTGTCTTCCGCATGAATCGTGGATGAGCGGGGCCAAAGGGATTCACATACGCAAGTCGAGGCCGGTCATCACTGCAAGTCGATGGGCTCCTATGGAGCTTCCGGCAGCCGTGTGCGCGCTGATTTTGGGCGGGCAGCGCACCACGCGGACTGGACCACTCGACCGCTTTAGGCGGTCGAGTGGCGACCCTCGGAGTGTTTGTCGCAGGGCCAGCCGTACACGCGGCTGGCGATTGGTATTTCCGCACGCTGCCCAAACGAGCTTCACGGTTTTGCCGTGAACTCAGAATGAGGATCAAGCATGCCGACTAGCAACCATCATGTCCGAGAACGTCAGCGCCTGGATTTCGCGAAGATTCACGGCACTATCCAGATTCCTAACCTGATTGAAGTGCAGATGAAGTCTTATCAGCGCTTCTTGCAGATGGATCTGTTGCCCAGCGAGCGCGATGACGCGGGTCTGCAGTCCGTATTCACTTCGGTATTTCCGATCCGCGATTTCCGCGAAATGTCGCAGCTGGAATTCGTGGATTACGCTATCGGGAACTGGGAGTGCAAGTGCGGCAACCTGAAAGGGCTGCATCACCTGCGCGCCACCTGCCGCAATTGCGGCGCAAGCGTGGTCACCAATCCGTATCAGACCGGCGACGTGATCTGCCACAAGTGCGGCACGTTCAACAAGAACACGCCGACATTCTGCAACAAGTGCGGCGACCCGGTGGCCATGCAGCTGAAGTATGACGTGAATGAGTGCCAGGAGCGCGGCATGACATACTCCGCGCCGCTCAAGGTCACCATTCGTTTAACGATTTATGACAAGGACCCTGACACGGGCGCCAAAACCATCCGCGACATCAAGGAACAGGAAGTTTTCTACGGCGATATTCCGCTGATGACGGAGAACGGCACCTTTATCATCAACGGTACCGAGCGCGTGATCGTCAGCCAGTTGCATCGCTCACCCGGCGTGTTTTTTGAAAGCGCCAACAACCGCAGCTATTTCCTCGGGAAAATTATTCCGTACCGCGGCTCGTGGGTAGAGTTCGAGTACGACACCAAGAACATCCTGTACGTGCGTATCGACCGCAAGCGCAAGTTCCTGGGCTCGATCTTTTTGCGCGCGCTAGGCATGAAGTCCAATGAAGATATCCTGCGCACCTTCTATCAGGTGGAACGCATTTCTTTGCGCGACAAGGATATGTACTGGAACATTTCGCCCGGCATCGTGGACCGCAAGCTGACGCACGAAATCCGCAATCCCAAGAGCGAAGAAGTGATCGTGGGCGCGCACAAGCGCATCACGGAAAATCTCTTCAAGGAACTGATCAAGGCGCGCATCTCGCAGGTCCGCGCGGCGTTGCAAGACCTTGAAGGAGCCTGCAGCGTGGCCGACGTGGTCAATCGCCAGACCGGCGAAGTGTTGCTCGAGGCCAACAAGCCGCTCACCGGCGAACTGTGGCAGGCGTTTGCCGAGAGCGGCATCACCGAAGTGGACGTGTTCTTCCCGGAACGCGACGACATCGGCATGGTGCTTTCGCGCACGCTCGAAAAGGACGCCATCCGCTCTTCGAAAGAAGCGCTCATCGAAATTTACCGCAAGCTGCGTCCCGGAGATCCCCCGACGCTTGAGACCGCCACGAATCTTTTCCGCGGCATGTTCTTCGATCCGCGTAAATACGATTTCAGCCGCGTGGGCCGCTTGAAGTTCAACATCAAGATGGGCCTCGACACGCCGCTCAACAACCGGACGCTCGAAGCGCCGGATTTCGTTTCCGCGATCAAGTATCTCTTCAAGCTGCGCAAGAGTATCGGGGTGGTCGACGACATCGACCATCTCGGCAACCGCCGCGTCCGCGCGGTGGGCGAACTGCTCGAAAACCAGTTCCGCATCGGCCTGGTCCGCATGGAACGCGCCATCAAGGAAAAGATGAGCGTGTACCAGGAAATGTCCACGGCGATGCCGCACGATTTGGTCAACGCCAAGCCGGTTATGGCGGCGATCCGCGAATTCTTCGGATCTTCGCAGCTCAGCCAGTTCATGGACCAGACCAATCCGCTCAGCGAAATTACCCACAAGCGCCGTTTGTCGGCTCTTGGACCTGGTGGTCTCTCGCGGGAACGTGCGGGTTTCGAAGTGCGCGACGTGCACCCCACGCACTACGGCCGCATTTGTCCGATTGAAACGCCGGAAGGTCCGAACATCGGCTTGATCAGCTCGCTCAGCTGTTTTGCGCGTATCAATGATTACGGCTTCATCGAGTCGCCGTACCGCAAAGTGAAGGGCGGCCGCATCATCGATTACGTGCAGATCGTTAATGCCGGCGACAGCGAATTCAAAGCCGGCGACATCGTGGAGCAAGACCGCGTCGAAGAACTCAACGACGAGCTGAAGCGCCGTAAGGTCACCTACGAGCCGTACTGCTTCTATCTTTCCGCGTGGGAAGAAGACAAGTACGTCGTGGCGCAGGCCAACGTTGCGCTCGACGAAAAACTGAAAATTACCACGGAACTGGTCAACTGCCGCCA
>JBEKVU010000471.1:0-3625 GCA_049513775.1 Candidatus Acidiferrum sp. | reverse complement strand
AGCCAAAGGTCGGTACAAGGTGCTGTTCGCTTTGCTGGCAGGTTCCGGCATGCGGGTCGGTGAAGCACTTGGCCTGCTGGTCGAACATCTCACCGACGACTTCTCGACAATCAAAATCAGCCAAAGCGCATGGCGCGGGAAGACCCAATCGCCCAAGACCGCGAACGCCGTTAGAGAGATTGATTTGCATCCTTCTCTGGCAGCACTCGTCAAGACATTCGTCAACGGGCGGACCGAGGGGTTTCTATTCCCTTCCGCCTCAGGCAGGCCACTCACTCAACGAAACGTCCTCCGAAATGGGTTCGACAAGATTCGTGAGGATTTGCAACTCACTCAGCCGGGTCTAGGCTTTCACGCATTCCGCCGATTTAGAACCTCGCACCTGAGGAAGAATCGCGCGCCGTGGGACTTGGAGAAGTTTTGGCTGGGGCACGCAAACAAAAGCGTCACGGACAAGTATTCAGAGCAATTGAAAGAAGATGTGGAATGGCGAAAAGCAGAGGCCGAGCGAATCGGCTTGGGCTTCGCTTTGGATGCAAAACCTTTAGTTGGGCAACTTGGGCAACCAGAGGCGAAGAAAGCGCAAAGCAAAAAAGCGGCCTAACGCATTGAGGGATTGAAGATTAAGTTGGCTCCCCGGGCTAGATTCGAACTAGCAACCCTTCGGTTAACAGCCGAATGCTCTACCATTGAGCTACCGGGGAATGGCTAAGCAGACTTCAAATTTACAACAAGTTGCGGAAGCGCGCCACTGCGATCGGTGATTGCGGGCGTTGCTCGGCGATACCGCACCAGTCCGCGCGTACAATCGCCACCCCCGGTTCTGCTATTCTGGTTAGCTGCGCGCAGCACGAAACTCACTCATGACACAGCTTGAAGTTATTCCTGAAAGGAATTCTCATCGTGACTTCACCGGTATCCGTCGCAACGCATTCAACCAGCAAACGCGCTTTCAACTTCAACGCCGGGCCCGGCGCCCTACCGCTGCCCGTACTTGAACGCATCCGCGAGGAACTGCTCGATTGGCGAGGGAGCGGCATGTCCGTGATGGAAATGAGCCATCGCTCGAAGGAGTTTGAAAGCATTATCGCCGACGCCGACCAGCGGTTGCGTCGATTGCTCGCCATCCCCGAGGACTACGCCGTAATTTTTTTGCAAGGCGGCGGCAGCATGCAATTTACGATGGCGCCCATGAATTTCTGCCTGCCGGGAAAACCAGTGGACGTGCTGCACACTGGCATGTGGACCGCGAAAGCTATCGCCGAGTTGAAGAAAGGCATCCCGCACCACATCGCGGCGTCGACGGAAGCGGAGAAATTTAGACGCGTCCCGCGGCCCGAGGAAATAAATTTCTCTACCGATGCCTCTTACGTCCACATTTGCAGCAACAACACCATCGAAGGCACGCAGTGGCAAGAATTTCCGGCGTCATCCGCGCCGCTCATTGCGGACATGTCCTCTGATATCGCTTCCCGCCCCATCGACGTAAAGAAATTTGGCGCGATCTACGCTGGCGCGCAGAAAAATCTCGGCCCTTCCGGGACCACTATCATGATCGTGCGCAAGGATCTTGCCGAACGCGCCGACAAAAATCTTCCGACGCTCCTGCAGTACCGCACGCACATCAAAGAAAAATCGCTCTACCACACGCCGCCTACCTTCGCGATTTATATCGTCGGGCTGGTGCTCGAATGGCTCGAATCCTCCGGCGGAGTCGCGACAATGGAGCAACGAAACAACGCCAAGGCCAAGTTGCTCTACGATCTCCTCGACGAAGGAGAATTTTATTCCGGCCCGGTGGAAAAATCGTCGCGCTCCAAGATGAATGTCGTTTTCCGCGTGGCGGGCGGCGACGAGGCCATCGAGAAGAGCTTTGCCCAGCAAGCCGAAGCCGCAGGGCTGGTCGGGACGCCCGGTCATCGATCCGTCGGCGGCATGCGCGTCTCGCTGTACAACGCCGTAACGCTCGAAGCCGTACAGGCTCTCACCGCGTTCATGAGCGAATTTCGGCGCACTCGCGGTTAGTAGATAGAAAAAAGGGCAAGCCATTGGCTTGCCCTCTTTTCCCCGCGTTTGTTGCGGACCCGTGGCAGGCCACAGGATCGATCACGGAAGGTCGAACAGCAGCACTTCCGCGTCTTTCACTCCGGCTAGTTCCAACGATTTTTCCGCAGAAACTGCTGCGCCGTCACCCTCTTCGAGCATCTTGCCGTTCAATGTTACGCTTCCGCGCGCAACCTGAATGTACGCGTGGCGTTCCGGTTGCAGTTCGTGCCGCACCACATCTCCAGGACCGAGCAGCGTGGCGTACAATTCATTGTCCTGGCGAATGGTTACCGAACCGTCGCGACCGTCCGGCGAAGCCACTAGCCGCAGCTTGCCGCGCTTCTCCGTTTCCGGAAAAGTTTTTTGGTCGTATGCCGGCTTGAGCCCCTTGGCCTGCGGAAACATCCAGATTTGCAGCAAACGCAGCGGCTCAGTCTTCGAAGGATTAAACTCGCTGTGCGTCACGCCGGTCCCGGCGCTCATGTATTGCACATCGCCGGGACGAATCACCGAACCATTCCCCATGCTGTCGCGATGTTCCAGGCCGCCTTCCAAAACATAAGTGACGATTTCCATGTCGCGGTGCGGATGCTCCGGAAATCCCGCGCCGGGCGCCACACGGTCGTCGTTCAGCACGCGCAGCGTGCGGAACTGCACGTGCTTCGGATCAAAGTAATCTGCGAAAGAAAATGTGAAATGCGTATCCAGCCAGCCGTGGTCGAAATGCCCGCGGTCGGCGCTCTTGCGAATCGTGATCATGCTGTGCCTCCTAATTTCCCGTCCATAATACATGTTATCACGACTATTGTCAAGAGGCCTATTGAAGGCGCCACCCAGATGAGGCTCATGATCCCTGCCGGCGTTCCGAAGCACCCGTCCGGGCAACTTTCCTAAGTGCTGTCCCACCGGACATTTCCGGGCGCCCCACCTTTGGTGTAGAGTAAAGAGGATTTCTACTTTCCTGCGCGCCTCCGAGGTTCGACCAATGGATTCCGCCGCTTCCACCGCCACGCAGCTGAAAAAATCAGATGACCCCGTGGCCGCTCGCCCCAGCCTCACCATCACTGACAACCGCTCGGGTAAGAGCTACGAAGTCCCCATCACTAACGGCGCCATCCGCGCCAGCGACCTGCGGCAAATCAAGCTCGACCCGGCGGATTTCGGCATGATGAGTTACGATCCGGCCTACAACAACACGGCCTCCTGCATCAGCCGGGTGACCTACATTGATGGCGACGCCGGCATCCTGCGCTATCGCGGTTATCCCATTGAAGATCTCGCCGAAAAGAGCACCTACCTTGAAACTGCCTACCTGCTGCTGCACGGCGAACTTCCCACCGAGTCGCAGCTGAAGGACTGGACCGCGCACATCTCGCACCACACCTTCATTCACGAGAGCATTAAGAAATTCATGGACGGCTTTCATTACGACGCTCATCCGATGGGCATGATGATTTCCGCGGTGGCCGCGCTTTCCACTTTTTATCCCGACGCCAAGGAAATTTTCAACGCGGAGTCCCGCAAGCTCCAGACGCACCGCTTGATCGGCAAGATGCCCACCATTGCGGCGTTTACCTAT
>JBEKVU010000470.1:0-3627 GCA_049513775.1 Candidatus Acidiferrum sp. | reverse complement strand
GAGCGGGAGATCGGCAAGCTGCACCTGTACACGGGGCGGGTGTTTCATTTTGAGGAGTTCTACTGGACGCCGCCGCTTTCAGCGCGGGAAGCGCACGAGCTCGAACAGGAGCAGATCGAGAAACGGCTCGGATTGCGGGCGCTGGTTTCTTTGACAGACCACGATAATGTGGAAGCCGGATTGCAGTTGAGGATGCTCGCGGGCACGGTGTTTCACGTGGGCGTGCACAATCTGCCTGCCGGGCAGGCACACCAGTTGATGGAAGAGTTTTCCACATTTACGAACAAGCCGAGCGGGAAGCGGCTGCGCGAATTGTTTCATGAATTGAACCGCGAGCCATCCGTGCTGCTGGTGCTCAATCATCCGTTCTGGGACGCGGATGGAGGAGTGGCGCCAGAGCGACACAAACTCTCGCTGATGAGTTTCTTGCGGAGATGAGGCAAATCGATTCCTGCGCTGGAGCTGAACGGCTTGCGATCGCGACGGGAGAATCAGCAAGTGCTGCAACTTGGGAAGGCCGTGAACGTGCCGGTGGTTTCAGGCGGAGACCGGCACGGATGCGAGCCGAACGCGACGCTAAACGTGACCACGGCGGAGACTTTCGACGAGTTTGTGCATGAAGTGCGGGTTGAGCGACGAAGCGGGATCGCGCTAATGCCGCAATATTTTGAAGCGTTGCGGTTGCGGCTGCTCGAGAACGCCTGGCATGCCATAAGCGATGCGCCGGGTGAATTTGGGAGACGCGACTGGATGACGCGCGTGTTCATCACGGATCTAAAAGGCGGCGCACAGCCGCTCTCGGATTTTGCGGAAACGCGGCTGCGGCGCGTGGTGAATCGTTTTTGCTGGGTAATGGCGTTGCTCGCGAGTCCACAACTGCGGCCCGCGCTGCGCATGACGTTTTTGGGGCAGGAGGAAGGTGGCTTATGACGGCCGGGCCGCGCGTGGCGCTGTTTTGCGAAACGTTCCAGGAGATTAATGGCGTGGCGCTGACGGCGCGACAACTGGTGGCGTTCGCAAAACGAAATGGGCGGCCACTTTTGGCGATTCATGGCGGGCCACGCGTGGCGAAATTTGCCGACGAGAGCGTGACCCTTATGGAACTGCCGCGCGGACCGGTGAGTTTTCCGATTGAAAGCGATTTGCGGTACGACTTGTGGCTATGGCGGCATGCCGCGGTGGCGCGGCAAGCGCTCGAGGAATTCCGGCCGGACGTGATTCATGTTACGAGCCCGGGGGAATTTGGGCAGCTCGGCGCGTATTTGGCTCACGCGCTGAAGATTCCGTTGGTGGCATCGTGGCACACCAATTTGCATCAATTCGCGGCGCGGCGATTGCAAAGCGTGCTGCGATTTCTACCATCGGTATGGTCAGAATTTTGTTGCGGCTGGGCGGAACGGTTGGCGCTGTTGGCGATATTGCGATTTTACAGGTTGGCGCGCGTCACGCTGGCGCCGACGCCGGAGCAAGTGCGTTGGCTGGGGCAGGCCACCGGCAAAGCTTCGTTTTTGATGGCCCGCGGGGTGGATACGGAGAAATTTAATCCGCGTCATCGCACGCTGAGCGACGATACGTTGCGGCTGGGATACGTGGGGCGCATCACGCCGGAGAAAGGCGTGCGCTTCCTCGTGGACGTCGAACGGGCACTGCTGGCTGCGGGGCATAGCAAGTTTTCTTTTTTAGTGGTGGGCGACGGAAGCGAACGTGGCTGGCTGGAGCAGCATCTCACGCACGGAATATTTACGGGCGTGCTGCGAGATGAGAAGCTTGCCGAGGCGTATGCCAACATGGATGTTTTTCTTTTCCCTTCGCGCACGGATACCTACGGGAATGTGATTCAGGAGGCTGCGGCATCCGGAGTGCCGGCGATCGTGACCAACGAGGGCGGACCGAGAAATTTGGTGGTGCCGGCGATTACCGGCTGCATCGCGGAAAATGACGAGGAATTTATTCGCCGCACGCTCGAATTGGCGGCCGACGCGGAAGAACGACGCGCCATGGGCGGTGCGGCGCGAGAAAATATGCAAGGCGTTTCGTGGGATGCGGCGTTTGAGATGACGTATGCGGCGTATCGATATTGCCAGCAGGCCGCGCCGCAAATGACCGCTGCGCCGCGCAGTCGGGTGGTCGCTGCGGGACCGATTCCGGCGCGCAAGGCTGGGGCGGCTTCGAGCTAACGCAAAGCACGGCAACCAACGGGAAAAAGTGCGGAGTTTCGGAAAGAATTGTCCGCAGCATCTTGTCCACCAGTGGTTTTTCTGCAACACTTCCGCGTTATCGTTCATCGTAATATTTATAAGAGCTAACTGCCGCGTGGCATACGGGGAACTTCTAACGAGGAGGAAAGGATGATCGCCGAACCCGCCCCAGAAACGAAATCGGTGTTTAGAAAACCGGTATTGTATTCGGGGATCGCTTTTCTGATGGTGCTGGCGTATCTTGGCTGGATATTTTTTTCGCGTTGGCAAGAGAATCGCGGGATCGAACAGCGGGCGGCCGAGCGTCAGGCGGCGGCGCAGCAAGAGCAGGACCGCGCGACCGTGGAGCAGATGGGTGGGAAGGAATTAGCGATACAGAATTTCTACGGGAACCCGGGAGTGGTGCATCGCGGGGAGCGCGTGCAGCTTTGCTACGGTGTGGCCAATGCAAAAGTGGTGACGCTACTGCCGCAGGATAATCCGGTGTGGCCGTCGTATAGCAGGTGCGTGGATGTGAAGCCCATGAAGACCACGACGTATACGCTGACGGCGCAGGATGCGACCGGGCATAGCGTGACGCAAACGGTGGAGATTAAGGTGCAGTGAATGTTCGGCTTGACGGCGGCCCAACCCGGCCGCTGTGCTGCGGCGGTCGGAGAAAGCAGATTCCTCGCTGCGCCCGGAAGGACCGGTTTTTGAGTTGCCTTAAGCGGGAAGTTTTTCGGTGCTGGGATAGTGGTGCTGTTCGCGGCCCACTTTGCCGTCGTATTTTTTTGTGGTTTTGAAAAGCTCGTAGCGGCCGTCGGAGGCCAGGAAGCGCACGCGGTCGCGGAGCTTTTGCATTTCGTCGGCGGACATAGCCTTGAAATTGCGCGCAATTTCAAGATTTTGCTCGAGGACTTCGAGCGAATCCATACCGCTGATGGTGGTGGCCACCGGCAGACTCATGGCATAACGCAACGCTTCCTCGGGCGTGGCCACGCCCTTGGCGATGAGTTCGCCACTACCTCCCATACTTTTCATTCCGAGGACGGCGATTCCACGGCGCGCCGCTTCGGGCAGCACATTTTGCGCGAAACTCTGAAAGGTGGCGTCGAGGCAATTGAGCGGCATTTGCACGGTATCAAACGGAAAACCGTAGGACAGCATTCGGAGGTGAATCGACGGGCTTTTATGGCCCGTGAAGCCGACGAAGCGCACTTTGCCTTGCTGCTGGGCGGCTTGCAGGGCTTCGGCCGCGCCGTTCGGAGCGAAGATCAGATCGGGGTCGTTGTAATAAATTACTTCGTGAATTTGCCATAGATCCAGATGGTCGGTTTGCAGGCGGCGCAAGGATTCTTCGAGCTGCTTCATGGCGACGTCTTTTGTGCGGCCATGCGTGCAGACTTTGGTCATCACGAAAGCCTGATCGCGTCTACCTTTCAAGGCG
>JBEKVU010000469.1:0-3634 GCA_049513775.1 Candidatus Acidiferrum sp. | reverse complement strand
GCGCCGCTCACCGCCCGGTTCAAGGACCGCGTCTTCCTCAACGCACAAATTCGCGCCGTAGCACGCGTTCCGCAAGGTGTCGCCGTGCATTTCAACGACGCCCGCCCGGCAATGCAGTTTGATCACGCCGTCTTCGCCACCAACGCCGACCGCGTCCTCCCGTTAATCGAAAATCCCACCTCCGCCGAACGCGAAATCCTGCAAAATTTCCGCACCTCCGCCAACGACGTCGTCCTGCACACTGACGACGCCCTCTTGCCAAGCCTCCAGGAAGCCCGCGCCTCCTGGAACTATCTTCTTCACCTCGATTCGCGCAACGGCGGCAGCCCCGTCACCATGACCTACCATATGAATCGCTTGCAATCGCTCCCCGCGGAAGAAAATTATTGCGTCACGCTGAACGCCACCAATCAGATTCGCTCCGAGAAAATTCTCCGCCGCTTCCTATATCACCACCCCATCTACACTCTCGATTCCCTCCGCGCACAGGAGCGCTGGGCTGAGATCAGTGGCGTTAGCCGCCTGCACTTCGCCGGCGCCTATTGGTTTTACGGCTTCCACGAAGATGGAGTAAACTCCGCGCTGCGCGTGGCGCGTTCTCTCGGTGTTTCTGTCAAATCGCAATCGTCTGCGGAGGTTCAAGCGGCCGTGGCCGTCACTTCGCACCCTGGCGCGCTGGTCAGCGCGCCACGCGGTGCGCGAGCTTGAGTATGGAATCCGCTCTCTACGTCGGAAAACTCCGCCACCGCCGCTTCACTCCGCGGCCACACGCTTTTTCCTATCCCGTCTACATGGCCTTCCTCGACGTCGACCGGCTCCCCGAATTAATGAAAGTCTCCCCGCTCTCTTCCTACAACAAATGGAACCTGACCGCCTACTATGAACAAGACCACTTCGGTGCCCCGAATCAATCGCTCCGGTCGCGCCTCGCGGCAGACGCGGCCCTCCACGGCCTCGCCCTCCCCGACGGCCAGATCTTTCTCCTCACCCATCTCCGCTACCTCGGCTACGTTTTCAATCCCGTATCGTTCTACTATTTCTACGACGGCACCGGAAATCTCGCGATGCTCATGGCCGAAGTCAACAGCACCTTCGGCGAACGCCATAATTATTGGCTCACCGCCGCCTGCGAACGCGACTCGTCCGCCGCCAAGCGCTACACCACCGCCAAGCAAATGCACGTCTCCCCGTTCATGAGCATGGAGCTCGATTACGACTGGATTTTTTCCCCGCCCGCCGAACTGCTCGTGGCCCACATGAACACGCTCTCGGCTGGAAAACCCTTCTTCGACGCCACCCTGCAGCTCGAACGCCGCCCCTGGCAAGCACCCGCGCTGCATCGCGCGCTCGCCAACTACCCGCTGATGACGCTGCGCGTAATCGCCGCCATCCATTGGCAAGCCCTGAAGCTCTGGCTAAAGAAAGTCCCCGTCTTCACACATCCGCGCAACCTCGCTTCACGTACTCCTTCTCGGGCCCCCGCAGAACCGCAAGCCGTTCCCTCGAAAGGAAGTTCGCTCGGATGAACCACTGGTTCGCAGCCCAGGCCAAGCGCCTGTTTTTCCGTTCGCTGAGGGATTTGCGCTGCGGCTTTCTCGAAATCGTCTGCCGAGAGGAGACCTACTCCTTCGGCGATCGCGGCTCCGCCCTGCGCGCCATGGCCGTCATTCACGATCAGCGTTTTTTCGTTCGCGCCCTTTCTGGCGCAGACATCGGAATCGGCGAATCCTACATGGACGGCGACTGGACGAGCCCCGACCTCGTCTCCCTCGTCCGCCTCTGTGTCCGCAATCTCCGCCTGCTTGATGATCGCAACAATTTCTTTTCCGCCGCTCGCGCCTTCTTCGCCGGTATCCGCCATCGCCTCCGCGCCAACACCGTCAAAGGCAGCCGCAAAAATATCAGCGCCCACTACGATCTCGGCAACGATTTCTACGAACTCATGCTCGACGCCAGCATGCTCTATTCCTGCGCGCAATTTAAAAACGCCGGCGATTCGCTGGAAACCGCGCAGCAGCGCAAACTTGATACCATCTGCGCAAAATTGCGCATCGCTCCCGGCGACAGCATCCTCGAGATCGGCTCCGGCTGGGGCGCGTTCGCTGTCCACGCTGCGCACTACTGCGGCGCCCGCGTCACCGCGGTTACCATCAGCAAAGAGCAATACGAATACGCCGCCGCGCGAATCGCGCGCACGGACGTCAGCCCGGGCCACGTCAAACTGCTCCTTGAAGACTACCGCCGCCTCGCCGAACACCACGGCCAGTTCGACAAAATCGTCAGCATCGAAATGTTTGAGGCCGTCGGCTTTGCCCAGTACGACGAATATTTCTCCACCTGTAATCGTCTCCTAAAACCCGATGGTTCCATGCTCCTGCAAACCATCACACTTCCCGAACAGGAAGTCGCCGCCTACCGCCGCCGCACCGATTGGATTCAAACCTACATCTTCCCCGGCAGTGAACTAGCCTCGGTCTCTGAAATTTCCCGCTCCCTGGCGCGCGCCACCAATCTTGCGCTCACTCACCTTGAAACCATGGGCGTGCACTATGCGCAAACTCTCGCCGCCTGGCGCGAGCGTTTCTGGCAAAACCTCGACGCCGTGCGCCGCCAGGGCTTCGACGAGCGCTTTATTCGCATGTGGGATTTTTATCTCGCCTGGTGCGAAGGCGCTTTCCGCGAGCGCTACATAAACGTCGCCCAACTCTTGCTTGCGAAAAACGGCACGCAGCGCCAACTCTTCGGCGACCCAGTCGCCGCCGCTCAATCTCAAACGAGCCGCACCCTCCAGAGCTAGCCCTAAGGCCGTACTCCAGCGTTCTTGCGAGGCAATCCCGCAAAAAAAAAGGACACCCCGAGAGGCGTCCCTTTTTTTATAGAAGTTTTGTCCGAGATACTAGTTCAAACAGGTTTGTTCAGCAGGTCTTGCCCAACGGCTCCGTAACTTTCGCCCGCGTCGCTCCTCCAGCCGAGCGCTTCAGCAACAGCACCCCCGCCGCCACCATGCACGTCGCCAGCAACGTCAACACTCCCGGCTCCGATAAGGTCACCGTCGTACTCTGCGAAACGCCGATTCGCCGCGGCTCGTTCCCGTTGCTCGAGCCGTTCAAAAACCCCTCTCCGCCGGCGTTCTTCAGTTGTGTGCCGTAGATGGAGGCGAAATCGTCAGACGATGATCCAGTGCCGGAACCCGAACCACCATCCTTGCCGTTCTTGTTGTCAATATTGTCGAGGTCGCTTCCGACCGGACCAAGAACCGCAAACACCCCTGCGGACCCGGTCGAAAACTCGACATTCGCAATCGAATCGTGGTGAAAGTCGGTTATGTCGTAGTAGATCGAATTGGCTTTAACGGATACCGTGCTCACCAACAGCAAAAATGCAAGCGTTACCACCCAGCGCGCTAGACTCATAAATCGTTGTCTGCCAAACCCCTGGCAGTCCCTTTTCTCGGCCCGGGGCTAGCGCGGCCCAAATATCGCGTTCGTCGCAAGCCGTCGCCCCGTTCGTTGGGACAAGACAACAACTCACGTTGACATCGTACGAGTCGGGGGGGGAAGCTGTATCGGGAGAATGCTGTAGAAACACCGGTATTTGACCGGGTGTCGTTTTCGCTACATTGCGGTGCATTTCC
>JBEKVU010000468.1:0-3636 GCA_049513775.1 Candidatus Acidiferrum sp. | reverse complement strand
GGTATTCCTTTGTTTCCGTCTTTACGCGAGACTGACCAAGAACACTTCAGAGTGACGCTAGCCAGTCGAGGCCGTCGACGCCTTTGGTTAGCGTGAAGGGCGCCTCGGGTTTCCCGGAGGCCAGGTCGATGATTTGGATGCTGGCGGCGCCGGGGCAGCTGGCGAAGGCGCGTGTGCCGTCCGGAGACAAAATGATCTCGCCGGAAGCCGCGGGCACGGTAATCGTCGAGACAATTTTGGATTGCGCTAAATCTACTACGAAGACGCTGCCGCTCGGCGAAAGGGCCACGAGGCGACGGCTGTCCGGGGTGACCGCGGACGAGTAAATCGTGGTCGGGACGTCTATCCACTTCGCAATTTGGTTGTTAGCCGTGCTGATCATCGCGATGCGCGGGTTGTCCTGATCGTGAGTAAACACGTACCCACCGTCCGGCGAAATGGAAATCCGCTGCACCGTTTTTGCGACGGGAATGATGGTGAGCACCGAGCGCTTTGCAACGTCCAACACGCTGACGCTGCCACCGGAAACGTTGGCGGTGTAGATGCGCTTGCCGTCCGGTGAAATGACAAACATATGCGACTGCTCGGCGCCGGTGGGAATCTCACCCACAACTTTGCGCGCCGCCGGATCCACTACGAAAATTGCGTTGGACAACTCGGCGGAAATGTACAGCAACCCCCCGGGACCAAATTTCGCGCAATGCGGGCGCACCGGCTTTCCTAGATCGATGTGACCGGCGATGGCGTGGGTGTGCAGATCGACGATGTCGATGACGCGGCCGTCGGTGCCGGGCTTGCCGACGCCGGAGTTGCCGTAGATCGGAACGTAAGCGAATTTGCCGTCGGGCGAAACCGCGACTTCATGGCCGTTTACGCCGACCTCCACTTTTTCCACTGTGGTGTGGCTGGCGAGGTCCAGTAGCAGCAGCGTGTGGTCGCCTTGATTGGCGACCACAAGAAAACCCGGCGCCGCCACTTTCGGGTTCGCCGGAGCTTTACCCGCGGTTAGAAATGCCGGCAAAGCGAACAGCACGAAAAGCGATCGATGCAGATTCATGAGAGCGAGCCTCCAGAAGCGCCGCGTGAGCGATTGTCAGAGCGCCAAGTATAGGCCGGAGCGGCGCCCGCGGGAATAGCAGAACAGCAGGCCACTAAACGCGAAAAGAAAAGAGTACCCGCGTGGCGGCCCGCGAAATGATGGCAAAGCATTACCGTCCCTTGGGACAGGTAGTCAAAACGCGAAAAACCACAAGTAATTGTGGTACCAATACACTCAATACCCAAGATATGCTAGAGCCTTCCGACAAAACACCCCGAATTGCCTGCAATTGCCAATACGCTTAGGACAACTGCGGCAGAGAATGCCTTGACGCTCGGAGTCGCCGGATGTCATAAACGCTGCAACAGATTGCGTCTCGCAATTCGCGAATCAAATTTGCTTGGCAATGCTCGGGTGTAAGTTGCGAAAGAAAGCAGTTCAGTACTGGGGTGAAGTTAGTCGTGATGGAATCTCGCGAAGTGATGAATGTGCGTCAGGCGTCGCAATATCTGGGGATCTCACCGGACACCCTGTACCGTTACATCACGGAAGGCGAAATACCTGCGTTCAAACTAGGGAATCGTTGGAAACTGCGTAAAACAATCCTGGACAGATGGATGGAACGAAAGATGAGCCAGGCGCACGCAAGGCGCCGTTAGCAGCCTGCGAGCGAGAGGGGACAGGGCCTGAATATGGGGTTATTTGGCGGCAAGAGTAAACAATTGGTGGGATTGGACATCGGTTCGAGTTCGATCAAGACCGTGGAGTTGAAATCCACGAAGGCCGGTTACGAATTGGTGAGCTTTGGCATGGAGCCGCTCGCGCAAGATACGGTCGTTGATGGCGCGATCATGGACGCGCCGCAGGTGGCCAACGCCATCAGCAAGATTTTCGATGCCCAGCGCATCAAGACAAAAGATGTGGCTACTTCGGTCTCGGGCCACTCTGTAATCGTAAAGCGCGTGCCTTTGCCGCTGATGACCGAAGAAGAGTTGTACGATCGCATCCCTTCTGAAGCCAGCCAGCATATTCCGTTCGACATCGCGGACGTAAATCTAAGCTATCAACTCCTCGAGTCCATGGACTCGCAGATGGACGTTCTCCTCGTAGCGGTAAAGAAAGACAAAATTCTGAATCACACCAACGTACTGGCGCAGGCGGGCAAAACGCCGCGCGTGGTGGACATCGACGCGTTTGGCCTGCAGAACTGTTTTGAAGTGAACTACGAGCCGGATGCCGGGCAGACCGTAGCGCTGCTCAACGTGGGCGCCAGCGTAATGAACATCAACATTGTGCGCGGCGGCGTGCCCCTGTTTACCCGCGACGTGAGCGTTGGTGGCAACCAGTACACGGACGCATTGCAAAAAGAATTGGACCTGAGCTTCGAGGACGCCGAGCGCTTGAAAAAGGGCGAAGCGCTGCCCAGCGTTACCGACGACCAGAAACAGCAGATTCTGCGCAGCGTATCGGACATTCTGACGCTCGAAATTCAAAAGACTTTTGACTTCTTCCGTGCCACGGCCAGCGGTGAAAACATTCAACGCATCGTGGTGGCGGGTGGTACGGCACGCGTCCCTGGGCTGGTGGATTTGCTCCGCGAAGAGTTCGCCATGCCTGTCGAAGAATTAAATCCCTTCCGCAAAGTTTTGATCAATCCCAGCAAGCATAGTGACGACCAGATTCGGGAGATGGCCCCGCGATTGGCCATTGCCGTGGGGCTGGCGCTGAGGAGCTTCGACTAGCCATGATCCGCATAAACCTTCTCGGACAGATTCGGCCGCGCGCGGCGCGGCGGCCGGTGGATACGGGTGCGGCACTCCCAGCGCTGTTCATGGGCGCCGGCATTCTGCTCGGCTGTGTCTTCCTCTATTACATGTATTCCCAATGGTCCAGCCAATTGGCCGCGGAAAACCACCGCATTCAAGGCCTGCGCGCGCAGAAAACGCAGCTTGAACAAACCAAGCAGCAGGTGGAAGCGTTTGAGAAGCAGCGCACCGTGCTGCAACAGCGGGTTTCCACCATCGAGCAGTTGCAGCGGGACCGCACCGGAAGCCAGGAATTGCTGGACATGGTCGCGGACACCGTTTCGCGCACGGAAAATCTCTGGCTGACAACGCTGACGCGCAAAGGATCAAATCTGTCGATGGAAGGTTCCTCAGCCTCCATCAACGCCGTGGCCAATTTCATTACCGCCATGAAGCGCTCGGGGTATTTTCAAAAGGTAGAGATCAAGGAATCGAAGCAAGACGACAAGAATCCTGCGGTGCAAACGTTTAATTTTCAAATTTCCGCCGAAATTGCTCCGCCAGCGACGGCCACACCGACCAAGCCGGCGAGTACGCCAGCCGCTGGGGCAACGGCGCCGGCGAGGAAAGGTTAAGGGCGCGCCATGGCCAATCCGTTTCGCGATATGTCGGTAGTAATGCAGGTGCTGGTGGCGGTGGCGATTGCCGTGGTTTTGGTGCTCGCGGGCGTGTACTTGCCATTTTCCCCAGTGGCCAAAGAACGGGACGACGTCGACAAAGCGGTGCTGGAGCGTACGCAGTTGACGCAGGAAGTCACGCAGCTCCAGGTTTACCAGCAGCGCTACGGGGAAT
>JBEKVU010000467.1:0-3643 GCA_049513775.1 Candidatus Acidiferrum sp. | reverse complement strand
AGTTGACCGTTCTCGATGAACAAGGCGATAGCGTGCCAGCGCGCATTTCGATAACCGACAGCAAGGGAAAATTCTACGCGCCGCCGTACGCCTGGATTGCCGCTGACGATGGCTACGACCGTCGTGAAAGGCGGTTTGAAGCGCACTACTTTGATTTGCCAGAAAGTCACCCGGAAGATGACTGGCTGCCGCCGGCGGAAACGCGGCGTAGGAGCCGGGCGTCGAGACGTAGTTCGGAACTAGAGGTCAGCGTTCCGGCGGGTCCCATAAAGATTGAGGTGATGAAAGGCTTTGCCTACCGGCCCCAAACCGAGACGGTCATTTTAGGACCGGGCAAAAATGAAAGTGTATCGATAAGGCTTGAGCGCCTGGACTGGAAGAGTCCGCGGAACGCGCAATGGGTGAGCGGCGACCTGCACGTACACATGAATTACGGCGGAGTGTATCGCAATGGGCCGAGAAATCTGGTGGAGCAGGCGGAGGCCGAAGACCTGGGAATTGTGAATGATCTGATCGTCAACAAAGAGCAGCGCGTTCCGGACATCATGTACCGCGGAAGGCAGACCGATCGCAACTCGGATTCGGATATGCTGCTGATACATGGGCAGGAATTTCATACCAGTTATTGGGGGCATCGCGGACTGCTGAATATCAAGGAGCATATTTTGTTGCCGGGATATGCGGGATATCCGAATACGGCGGCAGCAAGTTTGTATCCGATGAATGCGGATGTGTACGACATGGCGCACGAGCTGGGTGCGCTCGTAGGCGCGGTGCATCCGTTTGATGCAATACCTGATCCCTTCGCGAAACCCGCGCAAACAATTACCGACGAACTGCCCATCGATGTGGCGTTGGGGAAATTGGATTACCTGGAGGTTGTAGGATTCAGCGATCATCGTTCTACGGCTGCGGTCTGGTACCGATTGCTGAATCTTGGGTTCCGCATTCCGGCGGGCGGCGGGACAGATGCGATGGCGAATTTTGCCTCGCTGCGCGGGCCGGTCGGAATGAATCGGGTGTTCGCGAGAGTGCCAGGCGGAATACTGGATGCCAATGCATGGCTCGGCGCGCTCAAACGAGGACAGACGTTTGCTACGAATGGTCCACTGCTGGAGTTTTCACTTGGTACGCAGCAGATTGGGGATGAATTGACGTTCGCGCAGCCGCAAACCGCAGTGGCATTCACCGCCAAATTGCGCTCGATTGTTCCTGTGGATCATCTGGAGGTGGTGTGCAACGGAAAAGTGGCGCAAACGCTCAAGCTGGACAAAGCGCGCACCTCAGGTGATGTAGAGGGGACGCTGCCCGTCAGCGAAAGCGGGTGGTGTGTGCTGCGCGCTTCAAGCGACCAGGCCGAGTATCCGGTGCTGGATAATTATGTGTACGCGACGACCAGTCCGATTTATTTTACCGTGGGCGGGAATGCGCCGCGCGCGCCGGAAGATGCGAAGTATTTCGCGGCGTGGATTGACCGCGTGAGGGAAGCGACCGCGGCGTATCCGGACTCGAATTCGGCGGCGGAGAAGGCATATGTGTTGGGGCGGCTGGCGGAGGCGAAGAGAGTTTACGAAAGGCTCGAGCAGCAAGTGATTGTGGCCGACGCTGGCGAGTGACGCCCTGAAGGGGTCGCTACAAGGCAAAAACGGTGCGCCTCTGAAAATTCGCCACTACCGCGTCGCTGCGCAGGCGGCGGCTAAGAAAAGGGGCACAGCATGCCGTGCCCCTACGAACTACGCTTGCCAATGACACTGCTGGCGAACGATTCGACCAAACTACTCGACCAGGTGGATGGCTTCTTCTACGTGGTGGTGCGCCTTGTCAATGTGCAGGATGGCGCGTTGCTGCAATCCTTGCGCAAAGGCGTTGTCTTCTTCTTCGCTCACGTCATGGTGCGCCTTGTCGAGAAGTTCGAGGGCGCGGTGCAAACGGCCGGGCCAGGCCAGGCCGGCGTCGACCGGCGGATGATCGTCGATGTTCTTGCCGTCGTCGATGGAGGCTTTCTTGATTTCGCTGATGGCCTCGTCGATTTCGTGGATGGCCTTCTTTTCTTGTTCCTTCAGTTCGCCGCCACCGGGACGTTCTAGGTGCGCGCGCGCGTGACGCAAGTCCGTGAGCGCGTGCAGATACGCGGGATGTTCGCGCGGCGGAGTGGGTTTGGCCGAGAGTGCTGCTGGAATAACCAGCATCAGAGCAAAAATTGCAGCGGACAACTTGAGAATGCCTTTCATCGTTTGTGTCTCTCCTGGTGCTACTGGTTAGGTTGCGCTAGACGTTATGACCCGACGGTAACCCGGAAATGCAGCTCGGTGCGTTCCAAGGCTCCCGTCATGGCAAGACAGCTTGGTGATACAAACCGTAACCGAGTGCAGAAGTTGCGGCAAGCGGAGGGGTGGGGCGCGATAGCCGACGGGTAAACAGGGCGTAAGCTACTGATAAAAAATCGCTTAGCTAACGAGCGGCGCTGGCGGCTGCGGCCGCAGTCCATCTTTTTCACGCGATGGCCAATTCAAGATCGTCGACGAATCGTCGGGCCGCGTACTCGATATGCAAAACGCGCCGGGGCATCGCGGATCGCGATTTAGAGGAGGCGTGAACAATGAGCGGGCGCATCGCCAGTATGCCTCCGGCTGGTAGCACACACTCTTGAGATGGCGTCGTGGTGGCAAGCCGCAGCATCTCGTCGTCCGTCAGGACTCCGTTTGTGTGCGTGCCTGGCAGGACTCGTAACGGCCCGTTCTGCGCCGTCGAATCGTCCAGATGGACGCGCAAGGCCACGAGCTGCGACAAAGCCATCGCTGGAGCATGCGCGTACGTCACCCCATCCTTCACCGACCATGGTCCCCAGCCGGCGACATCTCGGCGCTGGCGGAGAGGCAGCGCCGTATCTTGATGCCAGCCAACCAACCAATTCGAGGCGGGCGATTTGTCGAACAGCGTGGCACGAAAGGGAAACGCTCCCCTGCCTAGGACCTCGCGTGCCAAATGTAGCAGGCGAACATCTTCGGCAAATTGTGCTATGGCGCGGTGCCGCATGGCATGCCGTATACCGGCGCGGCTGCGCGATGCGTCGCACTGTGCAATTTCCTCGAGCAGGCCGCCGATGTCGCGCTCGGGAATCACCTCGTGTTCGATCGCGATCCCCAGTTCTTCTAATTGTTGTCGAAACATTTTTGTTACTACTCTACCGGAATAAAATGGACTCCGGTATGCGCGTGCGGAAAATCGTACACATCGACATGGACGCCTTCTATGCTTCCGTCGAGCAGCGGGATGCCCCGCGCTGCGCGGGAAGCCTGTCATTGTCGCATGGCGCGGCAAACGCTCCGTTGTGTGCGCGGCTTCCTATGAAGCGCGCAAGTTCGGTGTGCACTCCGCCATGCCTGCCGTCCGAGCCGAGCATCTATGCCCCGGTGGGGTGTTCCTCCCTCCAGATTTCCCCCGCTACCGCACCGTGTCCCGGCAGGTCCGCGAGATCTTCGCGCGTCACACCGACCTTATCGAACCTCTGTCCCTTGATGAAGCGTACCTCGACGTGACGGAAAACAAGACCGGTCTTGCTACGGCAACCTTGGTTGCGCGGACGATTCGCGAACAAATTCGCAAGGAACTCAACCTGACCGCTTCGGCGGGCGTTGCTCCG
>JBEKVU010000466.1:0-3649 GCA_049513775.1 Candidatus Acidiferrum sp. | reverse complement strand
CCCCGGGGGAGACGCTGGTCTCCATCGCGAAGAAATATAAGGTGACGCCGGTGGCCATTGCAGAAGCCAACAACCTCGAGCACGGCGCGCAACTGGGGGCGGGAGAGAAGTTGATTATTCCGGCGGCGCAGGCACAGGACGAGGCGACGCGGCGGCTGGTCAGTTACCGGGTGCGCAAGGGCGATACATTTTTGGGGATAGCGGATCGCTTTAGCGTGGATGCGGATGATTTGAAGAAATGGAATCGGCTGAAGGCCAACAAGGTGAGCCGCGGGATGGTGTTGCGGATTTATACGCTGGGGGGTGCGCCCGAGGCGGCGCCGGCGCACCGGCGGTCTAGGACCACGTCAAAAAAGAGCGGTCAGCGGGCCAGCAACCCGGCAGGGACGGCGGCGGCACGGGCTGGGGCGCCTTCTGGAAATCACAACTAGTGAAGTTTGGATGTTTAAGCGGAGCTTCCGCGGCTAACCGGGGCTGGTCGCGTTCGAGTGCGCGGAGTGGTCACGCTGCGTGCCAAGAAAGAGATTTGGCACGGATGGAGAACGCGAGATGGCAGGCAACGCGCAGAGGACGGAGTTTTTCGCCGCGAACGCGCGGAATGCTTGACAAATACTGCGCGAGTACGATAACAACGCGAAAGGCCTTTTTTGCACGGCATAGGGGGAAGCACCGGTTCGCCGCGCCCGCCAGGAAACAGAGTACCGTGCAAGTATAGTGCATCTAATTCGCCCCAGGGGAGGATGGCATGGATTTCGAGAAAGATAGCTTCGAGGACGATCACGAATTGGCGCCTCTGGAGGAAGAAGAAGAGCTGGGTGTCGAGGCCGATGAGATTGGCGACACCGAGGAAGAGGAGTTGAGTATCACGGAGGAAGAGTCGGACGAACCGCCGGTGCGGGTGAAGACCACGGTGAAGGATGCGGCGAAGTCCGCGCCGCGCGTGGCGGCGCCTCCGGCCGCGCGTGCGGCGGCTCCAGCTGCGGCGGCAAAGGTAGCGAAGAAACCTGCGAAAAAGTCCGCTACGAAGAAAAAAACGGTCGCTAAGGCCAAGCCAAAAAAGAAAGCGGCGAAAAAGCCGGCCAAGAAGGCTGCCAAGAAAAAGCGGCGGTAGATTCGGCTGGCAAAAGCGCGTTCTTAAGCAGATCTAGAAGCCCCGGGAAGGTTCCGGGGCTTGGTCTGTTTTGGAGCCTCTTGCGGGCGCGCGTCTTCTCGGCGCGGATCTGAACACGGAAGTGGAACGTCTCCACCGTGATTACGTGGCTCCGCTGGCCGTGCCGACTCTGCGAATACTGCGGGAGGTGCTTCGGCAGGCGCAGATTTGGAACCGGCTTGAGGCGTTGTCCATTTCGCGATCGCCGGGAGTTTGCGGCGGTCACGGACGCGCCGCTGCCAGCGAAGAATGAACGGCATCCGTTTGTGGGGGATACTTTGCCGACTGCGGGGATTGAGCCGGCGCCACTTGGTGTGGGTGGCTAAGTTGAAACTGCTGCTGCGCGCGTAACGCGCTTCGGACGGAAGCGGTGCGACGACAATCGGCGGAATCGGGGACTTTGTGAGTCGAGACGAACCGGGCGGAAGGCCGGTCGGAAGGCCAGCACCTACAAAAGCAGCGCACCACAGGGGCGGCGTCGCTGATGAATATCTCTGGAGAAAACTATAACGGCCTCCCGGGTACTTTAGGAGGCCGCTCTCGATTCTGAACGAAATTACGGAAGAAAAAACTACAGGATGGGCTCGCTCCAGTTTTCCAGGGTCTCCTTTACCTTGTGCAGAAATTGGTGGGCGATGGCGCCGTCGACCACGCGGTGATCGTAGCTGAGCGTGACGTAGCACATGCTTCTGATCGCGATGGAATCGTTGATGACCACCGGGCGCTTTTCGATGGCGCCGAGGCCGAGGATGCCGACGTTGGGCTGGCTGATCACCGGCAAGCCGAAGAGGCCGCCGAAGACTCCCGGGTTGGTTATCGAAAAGGTGCCTTCCTGAACCTCTTCCGGCTTGAGTTTCTTGGTTCGCGCGCGCTCGGCAAGATCGTTCATGGTGCGCTGGATGCCGAGGATATTTTTTTCGTCGGCGTGTTTTACAACAGGCACGAGCAGGCCCCAATCGAGGGCTACGGCGATGCCTATGTTGACCTCTTTGTGGATGATTACGTTGGTGCCGTCAAGGGAGGCGTTGAGCGTGGGGAAGGCGCGCAGGCCGGCCACCGCGGCTTTGACAAAGAAGGGCATGAAGGTGAGCTTGGTGCCGTTGCGCTTTTCGAATTCGTCTTTCGATTTGGCGCGCAGCGTGGCGATTTTCGTCATGTCGATTTCGTCGACCGAGTACACGTGCGGCGAAACGCGCTTGGAGGCCACCATGTGCTCGCCGATGCGCTGGCGCATGACGCTCATGGGCGAAACTTCGTAGTCGCCGAAATACAGTTTTTCGCGCGGGACAGCGGATTCAAAAGCCACATGCGTCTGGCCGCCCGTCGACGGCGGCGGGGGAGGAGCCGATGGGCGGGGTGCGTGGCTCGGAGACGGGGCTGGAGCTTCGTACGCGGCTTCGAGCTGCTCTTCGGTTTCTTCTTCGTAGTGCGCGGCAGAACCTGCCTCGCTTGCGCCGCCACCGGCTCCTCCACTGGCAATGACGGCTTCGATGTCTTGCTTGCTAATGCGGCCGCCCGCGCCGGTGCCGGCCAGAGTGCTGAGGTCGATGCCGTGTTCTTTGGCCATGCGGCGAACCAGCGGCGAGCTGTGAATACGTTCCTTGGAAGGCTGCGCGCCTTGCGCCGCAGCCGCGGGAGCCGGGCGCGCGGGCGTGGCGGGCGGCGGTTGCGGAGCAACTTGGGCCTTCGCTGGCGCAGTAGCCGCAGCTTTTGGAGCTTCGGCTTTCGGGGGAGCCGCGGGAGGCGCCGCCGTTGCCGCGCCCGCACCATCGATCACACCGACCACGGTTTGAATAGGCACAGTCTGGCCTTCGTTGACCTTGATCTCTTTGAGCACGCCGGCCGAAGGCGAGGGAATTTCCGCGTCCACCTTGTCCGTGGAGATTTCAAAGAGCGGTTCGTCGCGCTCGACTTTGTCACCGGGCTTCTTGAGCCATTTGGTGATGGTGCCTTCGAAAATGCTTTCACCCATCTGCGGCATTACGATGTCTACGGCCATGTTCAGCTTCTCCTAGAAAATCACCCAGTTCGTCTTTTTCACTCATCCTTCAGAACTAATAACGCGCCAACTCTTTGGCAGCGGCAAAAACTTTTTTGGCGTTGGGCAGAAAATATTCTTCAAGCGGCGGCGCGTAGGGCACCGGGGTGTCCAGCGCGGTGACGCGCATCGGCGGACCATCCAAATCGCCAAAGGCCTTTTCGCACAAAATGGCCGCGATCTCGCCGGCGATGCCGCCGGTTTTCGTATCCTCATGCACCACCAAGCAACGATTGGTTTTGCGCACGGACTGCAAGATGGTCTCTTCGTCGAGCGGCTGCAGGGTGCGCAGATCGATGACTTCGGCTTCGATGCCCTCTTTTGCCAGAGCTTCGGCAGCTTCGAGCGAAGCGTGCATCATGGCCGCATACGAGACGATGGTCAGGTGTTTTCCCTCGCGGCGCACAATGGCTTTGCCGAGCGGCACGGTGTAATCGCCCCGGGGGAGCTCTTCCTTGATG
>JBEKVU010000465.1:0-3657 GCA_049513775.1 Candidatus Acidiferrum sp. | reverse complement strand
GATTTGCTTCTGCGTTTCCGCTTCGATCATGTACGCCAGAAAAGCTTGTGCTAATTCTTTGTGTGAACTTGCGGCGGTAATCATCAGGTGGTCGATCCATCCAGTGGTGTTTTCCTTTGGGATGTTTTCGGCGATGGGGAAGTGCAGTTTGCGCAGATCGTTGGTCATCAGCGGCCAGCCCATGGCGATTACGATTTCGTGATTTTGGAAGAGGTTGGTCAGCTCGCCGCCGGTGCTCCACAGCTTGCGAATATTCGGTTTCAGCTCGATCAATTTCTTTTTGACGGCGTCGAGCTGCGCGTCGGACAGATTGTAGAGTTGCGAGGGATCCGGCTGATCGTAGCCGAGCACTTGGGCGGCCATGTACACCGTCGAAAGATCGTCCCACGCGGAGACTTTGCCTTTTAGCGAAGGATCCCACAGCGCGTTCCATGATGCGGGCGCCGCCGGGAAGGCCGAGCTGTCGTACAGCAGCGGATTCGGCCCCCACATAAAGGGCACGCCGAAAACTTTGCCGTCGAATTTCACCAGCGGCATGTCTCGCAGTTTGGCGGACAGTTGCGAGTAGGCGGGCAACTTTGAAATGTCGAGCTGCGCCGCCAGCCCGGTGTGCGCGATAGACGCGGCCACATCGCTTGACGGTGAAATCACGTCATAGTTCGCCGCGCTGCCGCCACGCAACTTGGCCACTAGCTCGTCGCTCGAGCCCATGTACGCCGCCACCACCTTGCAGCGATGCGCCTGTTCAAAGGCGTGCACGAAACTTGGGTCCGCGTAGCCTTCCCACACCAACAAACTCAAAGTGTCTTCTTTCTTTTGGCAAGCGGCGCAACACAGCAAGATGCAAATCACGGCCAACGACCAACTGAACCTGGCAGCGAAACGTTTCATGTTTCTCCCTCGGCGCTCATCTCGAGCGCCAGCGCTAAAACGTGGGTGGCGTATTAATCCACAACAGCGATGTTTCTGTGCGTCCCGGGTTTTTCCAGCGATGCGGCGTGGAACTCTCAAAATACAGGCTGTCCCCGGTCTTGAGCAGGTGATGCTCCTTCGCGCCGAGCCAGATTTCGAACTGCCCGCGCAACACATGCAAAAACTCTTCGCCTTCGTGCGCGTAGGATTCTCCGCTGCCGCCCCCTGCTTTGATACGAAAAAGGTGAGGTTCCATCGCGGTTCGTCCCCACGCCAGGAGTTCCATGCGCACGCCGGGTGTGGTCTCCAATATTTTTCGCTGCGTGCGCCGCACCACGCGCGGATTTTCCGCCGCCGTTTCAAAAAACGAAAGTATGTTGGTGCGATAAAACCGCGCCACGCGCCGCAGCGTGGCCACCGATGCGCGCATCTGGCCGCGTTCAAGCGCACTCAAGAAGCCGATGGACACTCCCGTGGCTTTGGCCACCTGCGCCAGCGAGAGGCCGCGATGTGCCCGCAACCTGCGAAACCGCTGCCCCGGCAGCGCCGCCGCTTCTCCCTTCGGAGCGGAAACCATGCCCTGGCGTTTCAATTCGTGTACGATGGCCGCGGGGTTGAGCCCGCGCGCGCGCCGCAAAAACACCGCGCGTTGCAGTAGCCGCACGTCCGCTTCGGTGTACACGCGATAGCGGCTGGCGGTGCGCTGCGGCGAAACCAGTCCCAGAGTCTCCCACGCACGCAGCGCGGAAGAGGAAATTCCCACGCGCCCGGCCACTTCGCTGATACGCAACACGCGCGCCGCCGTGCCGTTCGCCGTTTCGCGTTTCGCCACCATGCCGGACACCACACCAGCCACCACGCGATTTGCCGATGCGTTCGATGAATTCTTTCTGCTTGACACGGCTCCCGGCTTTCTCTAAGTTTGCGGGATTATAGTAAGGTTCGGGAACCGCAGCAACCTCGAAGAATAAGTACGTAAAAGAAATTTTTCGAGTGGCACAAGGGTGGGTCAAATGAAGCAAAATCGCATCAGCGTAGCTGTTGCTTGTTCGCGCGCGCGCGCATCCTTCCTGCTTTTTCTTTCTTCGATCTTGCTGCTCGTCTTTGGCATGGCCAGCGCCGCGCCGCGCGCCGCGGCCCAGAGCACCGGCGGGCGCTTCCGAGGCACCGTCACCGACAATAGCGGTGCGTCCGTCTCCGGCGCCAAAGTGTCCTTGATCAACGAGGCCACCAATGCCGTTCGCGACACGGAGACCAACGCCTCGGGCGAATATCTTTTTCTTGAAGTTCCCGTGGGCAGCTACGAAATTGACGTGACCAGCACCGGCTTCAAAAAGTATGTGCGCAAAGGCATCCCCCTGAATCTCGACCAGATCGTCGGCGTGGATGTTTCCCTGCAGGTTGGCGGCGCCACGGAAACTGTGGAAGTCTCGGGCGCCCCGCCGGTGATCGATACCACCACCACGCAACTCGGCGCGGTGATGACCGAACGCTCGGTGACCGAACTCCCGCTCAGCACGCGCAACACCTACGAACTGCTGCAACTCCAGCCCGGCGTGCAGTCCCAGCTCGGCGCGGATCTTTTTTACGGCAGCGATAATCCGGGTGTGGTTTCCGTCAACGGCGGCCGCGGCCGTTCCAACAATTACATGGTCAACGGAGGCGACGGCAACGATCTCTTCGTCAACGGCCCCGCGATTCAGCCTTCACCGGACGCCATCTCGGAGTTCAAGGTATTAACGAACACTTTTGACGCGGAGTACGGGCGCAACTCGGGCTCGGTAGTTAACGTCGTCACGAAGTCCGGCAGCAACGAAGTGCACGGCGATTTTTACGAATTTATTCGCAACGACGTGCTGAACACCAAGGGCTTTTTCGACTCCACCGTTCCCGATTACAAGCAAAATCAGTTTGGCGCTACCATCGGAGCGCCCATCAAAAAAGATAAGACCTTCATCTTCGGATCGTACGAAGGTAATCGCTTGCGCGAAGGCATTTCCTCGGGGGAAGTCCTTCTGCCGACTGCCGCAGAAGCCGGGGGCAATTTCGGTCCGGGCGGCGGGTTTTCCGGCGTTCTGACCGATCCAAACTTCGCCACGCAGCTTGCGAATCGGACTACCGGCGGAGGCCAAAGCTGCCAGCAGGCAGTAACGGCGGCGGGCGGCGCCGCAATCGCGGCAGGTACGGCATACTCGTCGATTTTTCCGGGCGGCGTGGTACCGACCGCATGCTTCGATCCCACCGCGCTCGCCCTCTACAACAAGTACGTGGCTCCCTTCGGAACCGACTCCTTTACTGGTTCGCCGGTGGAAAGCCTTCGCGACGATCAATTCACCGTACGTTTTGACCACGCGATAAATTCGGCACAACAGTTCAGCGTCTACTATTATTTTGACGACAAAGATGACAATGAACCGTTCTCCAGTTTTCAGGGTGCCGGCGCGGACCTGCCGGGGTTCGGAGCACTCTTCAGGACCCGGGTTCAGCAATGGAACGTCGGTCACACCTGGACCTTGGGCAACTCCGAGGTAAATGAGTTCCGCTTCGTGTACTTCCGCGAAGGGCAAAAAGACCTCAACCATCCAGTTAACATTCTGCCCAGTGTCCATGACGCGTGCGGCTCCGCGGTACCGGCCGCTAATTGTTTCGCCGACCCCAACAATCCTACGGCCGGCATTACCGCGAATCTTCCCGGGCATCAAGGCGTGCCGTTCATAAACGTCAGCGGCGGCTTTTCCATCGGCA
>JBEKVU010000464.1:0-3657 GCA_049513775.1 Candidatus Acidiferrum sp. | reverse complement strand
CAGGCTCGACGCCGTCATAGGGCCCAGCAATATGGTGACCGGATACGGCGCTTCGGTGCTGGCCGCCGGAGCGAGCGCGGGTGGTTCGAGCTGGTAGTAGCGAACCGGCCGCGGCGCCCCGCAACTGGAAAGGCCCGCGGCGACGAGCAGGAAAAATCCCGCGCACGCCCCGCTTTGCCGCAAACGCCGGGGGCGCGTGGCGCTACTTTGCGAATCGCCAACGTCGCTCGGCGTGGCGCGCGATATGAACTTCCGGCTGCTTGAACTGGCCAGCATGTGCGTCTCTCCCACGTTAGTGCTGCTCTCCCGGCTTGTGGTCCGGTGGATTGGTGATGCGAATCAGGGTGTACGGCCGCCGCTTGATGGTTTCCGTAAACTCTTTCAGGTTCTGCGTGACGGAACGAAGATTGTCGAGCAGTTCGTCGATATTTTCCGTGTTAGCGTCCAGTGTGCTGTTCAAGCGCCCGACGAGTTCGTCGGCGTTGTTCAGCGTATCGCGCAGTTGCAGGATTACTTTGTGAATTTCCGGGCGATTTTCCGTTAACGTGCCGTCCAAATTATCAAGAACTTTATCGGCCTTGGCGGTCGTTTTCTTGAACTCGTCGATCAGCGGGTTGAGTTTCACCGTCAACTCATCCACGTGCGTGAGCGTGGAGCGAAGCTTGGGCCGATCTTCATCCAGCATGGCGCGCGTGGTGGCCAAGGCCCCGGAAATATTGTCGCGGTTCTTGTCGTTCAGAAGATCGTTGATGCGCGCCAGGGTGACTTTCAATTCCGTAGCGCGATCGTTAAAGGTGCCCATCAGCTGCTTAATTTGCGGTGCGAGATCGTTCAGATTGTTGGTAAGCGTATTGATGTCGGTATACGGATAGGCTGGTAGCGTCGCGCCAGATTGGGCGCGCGGCGCGGATTCCGTGTTAGGAACAAGTTCCAGGTGATTATCGCCCAAAGCGCTGAGACTCGCGATGCGCACGTGCGTGTTCGTTTTCACCGGAACGTCCGGGGTCACACTAAAGGTCACTTCCATCAACGTGGGGTCTGTTGGCGCGATGCGAATCTGCTCGATGCGCCCGACTTTGGGTCCGCCGGCGTAGCGCACGCCGGAACCCGGCTCCAGCCCACCGGCGAACGGCAGGTACGTCTTGTAATGCGTGACCGAGGTGGCGAACGCGCCGCTGAGCGCCACAACCGTGGCCACCAAAATCGCCACGGCGACGATCACGAACAGTCCAACGAAGGCTTGTTCCTTTTTAGCTTGCATACTTCCCTCTCCGGCCTTTCGGCTTGCGCCGCGCTAACGCTTGGGCGGTGGATGATGCACCGCCGTCAGCATTTGCAGATAATCCATCTCTTGCTCGACTTCCGGCTCCGCCACGCGATCGAAAAATTGCCGCACGCGTGGCAACGGATTCGCTTTCATCTCCGCCGGCGTGCCTTTGGCAATGATATGGCCCTTATCGATGTACACCATCTGATCGGCAATCAAAAATGCGCTAGCCAATTCGTGGGTCACCACGATGATGGTCATGTGAAAGGCTTGCTTCAATTCCAGAATGAGTTGGTCGATGCCCGCGGCAATAATCGGATCGAGCCCGGCGCTCGGCTCATCGAAAAAAAGTATCTCCGGATCCATAGAGAGGGCTCGCGCTACGGCCGCGCGCTTTTTCATCCCACCGCTGAGTTCCGAGGGGTAATAGTCCTCAAAACCCGCGAGTCCCACCTGCTCGAGCTTCAGGCGCGTCATGATTTCGATGGTGGAATCTTCAAGGCGCGTGTGTTCGCGCAGCGGCAAAGCCACATTTTCGCCCACGGTCATCGACCCGAAAAGCGCGCCGCTTTGAAAAGACATGCCCATTTTACGGCGAATTTCGTCCATGTCGTCGTCGGAGATGATCGCGATGTTTTTGCCGCGTATCCAAATCTCGCCCGAGCTGGGCTTTTCCAGGCCCACCAGACTGCGCAGCAAGGTGCTTTTGCCGGAACCCGATCCGCCGAGAATGGTCAAGGTTTCGCCGCGCTGCACGTCCATGGACACACCGTGCAGAATCTCGCGCTCGCCATAAGCCACGCGCAGATCGCGCAGCGAGATCATCACGTCCGATTCGGGATTTTGCGCCGGCGTAGCCATATCGCTTTACCGCAAACTTACGATCCCCCCAGGAAAAAGAACAGCGTGGTGAACACCAGGTCCACAATGACCACCAGAAAAATAGACATGACCACCGCGGCCGTCGTGGACTTGCCAACCGATTCCGCGCCTTGCCCCGTGGCTAACCCTTCGGCACAGCCGACCGCCGTGATCGTAATCCCGAACATCACGCTTTTGATGAGCCCGGTGACAATATCGCGCAGAAAAAGAGCATCGATCGTGGCGTGCATGTAACCGACCCACGAAAAATCCGCTTTCCACACGCCAAAGAGCGAACCGCCCAAAACGCCCATGAAATTCGCCCAGATGGTTAGACACGGCAACATCAGGATCATGGCCAGAAATTTTGGCGTAACCAAAAATTGCACCGGGCTGATAGCCATGGTCTCCAGAGCGTCGATCTCTTCGTTCACTTTCATGGTGCCCAGTTCGGCGGCGAACGCCGAGCCGGAGCGCCCAATGACCACGATGGCGGTGATCAGCGGACCAAGCTCACGCGTCATCGAGATAGCCACCGCGTCCGCAACGAAATGGATCGCGCCAAACTTGCGCAGCTCGTAAGCGCCCTGCATCGCCAAAATCAAGCCGATGAAAAAAGTGATCAGGCTGAGCACCGGAAGCGCGCGCACGCCCACCTCCATGGCTTGTGAGAAAGCCCGGTCGAGCCGCAACGGGCGTCCGCGAAACGGCGAGACCAACGCGTAGTACCCGGCTTGCAGGCTAAGTCGCGTCAGCCCGCCGACGTACGCCAGCAGGTCGATAACGCCGCGCCCAATTTGGACAGCGAATTCCAAAGGTTTCAGCAGCCCGGTGCACGCAGCAAAAATCTGCCGTTACGCCAGCGCTTGCTCCTCACTATCATGGATTTCGAAAATTTTAATCAGCCGCGAAAGTTGCAGAACTTCGCGCGCGCCCTTGCTCAAGCCCACCAGCGCGAAGCGCATCCCCGTGTCGCGTGAAGCCTTCAGCCCCTCAACGAGCGACGCCACTCCCGAGCTGTCGATGTAGCGCACCCCCGCGAGATTCGCGATCACGCGCGGCGTCTTTTTTTCTTTCAGCTCGCGTAGCAGAACTTTGCGCAAATCGGGCGAGGAGGTGAGATCGATGTCGCCAGTTATATCAAGAATCGTAGCTGCTCCGACGGTCCGCTCGACGATCTTCAATACCGTGCTCCTTGGGGTCAGCCGCGCTTGGGGCGTCAGCGCAAGGTACTTTACCAGAAGCGGAGCGATTGCGCTGAAATTCCGCGTAAAAAGAGGGAGGGGGCTGTTTGCTGCTGCGAGTCATAGGCTAAACGTACTAAGGGGTACCGAATGATTAGAGACGACGAGGCGTGAAAGACTCCTACGATGGCCCGCTGCCGCGGGAGAAACTCGAAATCGTACCAGGGGGAGCGTGCCAGGTGGCACGCGCGGGCTCACAAGCGCCCGGTCAGCAAAAGCACCAGCACAATGAGAATCACCGCGCTGACTCCGCTGATCCCATAGTAACCCCAATTTCGGCTATGC
>JBEKVU010000463.1:0-3659 GCA_049513775.1 Candidatus Acidiferrum sp. | reverse complement strand
GCCCGCATCTTCTGAATCGATTCCGCCAGCCGGTCATCGTCGAGCCAGCCATCTTCCCAAGTATGAAATTGCATCAAGTCCAGCGTGTCAGAGCCGATGTTCTTCAGGCTTTTGTGTACGTACTCCTCGATGTATTCCGGAGGGAAGCAATCATCGAGCGAAAAATCCCGCTGGCTGGGCCATCGGCGGTTCTTCGGGGGAATCTTTGTCGCGGTAAACAGCCGCTTGGCGCTGTTCGCGCGCAAGATTTTACCGAGGAGTTCCTCGCTGTGCCCGTCGCCGTAAGCCCACGCGGTGTCGAAGAAATTGCCGCCCAAATCTACAAACTTTTGCAGCGCAGCCAGCGATTCCTGATCCTCAGAACCCGTCCACCCCGCCATGCCCCACATGCCATAACCAATCTCACCCACCTCCCAGCCCATTCTTCCGAATCGCCGATACTTCATCGCGTCCCCCAAGAAATCCCAAGTAAAAATGTTTAACCCGACTCATCCCGAGCGCCAACTCGTAACCCCGAGCGCAGCGACGGATCTGCCTTCTTACGAAACCGCAGCAAACACCGTCCCGTCGGCCTGGACAAACCCATACGCCATCCGCGGCGTATTAAACGCAAACCCCGGCTCGCCGCCGCGATCCAGCAGAATCAATCCGCCGGTGCCTTTCGTGCGCGCCGCAAGTAAATCGACTGCCCGCTTCGCCGCGGACATCGCGCCAGACACCCCGGGCCAATCCTGCGCCGTCGTCCCCCCAGCGGAATCCCGCGCCCGCAGAAAATCCGAGGCACTCTTCGCCATCACCACCTTCATGATCGCTTCGCCGTAGCCCGTACAGGAAACTCCCCCAGCTTCTGCGTCCGCATAACACCCGCATCCGATCAGCGGCGAATCTCCCACGCGTCCCGGCAGTTTGCAGCAAGTGCCACCCGTCGAGGTCGCCGCAAAAAGCCGCCCGTCACGATCGAGCGCCACCGCGCCTACCGTTCCCTGCTCATGGCCGCGATGGTGCGTCGCCGCGTGCTGATCTTTGCGGCATTTCATCCAAGCTTCCCACTCTGCCTCGCTGACCAGCTCTTCGGCTTTGCACAGCACCACGCCGTTTTCTTTCGCGAAGCGTTCCGCGCCTTCTCCGACCAGCATCATATGCGGGCAGCGCTCTAGTATCGCGCGCGCCGCGCGAATCGGATTTTTCACCCGGCGCAAGGCCGCGGCCGCGCCGGCGCGCAGCGTGCCGCCATCCATCACAATGGCGTCGCATTCGACGTTTCCGTCCAGGTTGAGGTGGGAACCATATCCTGCATCAAAAACCGGATCGTCTTCGAGCACCACAATCGCCGCTTCAACGGCATCCAGCGCCGCGCCTCCGCCGGCCAATATGGTCCAGCCCGCGGCCAGCGCCCGCCGGCACCCCGCCGTGCAAGCCTCCATGGCCTCGTCCGGGATGTCCCAGGCACCGCCGTGAACGATAAGCGAAGGTTTCATCAGGAAAGATTTGCAAATAAATCAGGCAAGCGACGAACGTACCGCTAAATACCGCTAGATGTCGTCGTGAATCGTGACCAGCTTCAGTACTGCAAACTCTTTCTTTCCCGCCGGGGTCGTCACTTCAATCTCGTCACCCACTTTGCGGTTGAGCAGCGCTTTGCCAATCGGCGAAGTCGTGGAAATCAGCCCCTTCTCCACATCGCCTTCCTCACTGCTCACCAGCTTGTATTCGATCTTCACGTCTTTTTGTGTATCCAGCACCACAATCCGTGACCCGTACCCCGAGCGGTCCTTAGGAATATTCGTCAGGTTCAGCATGCCCAAATCGCCGAGCCGCTTTTTCAATTGGCCCATCCGCGCATTCACGTAACCCTGCCGTTCCTTTGCATACTTGTACTCCGCATTTTCCGAAAGGTCGCCATGCGCGCGCGCCACAGCAATCTCTTTCGGCAGCTCCACGTTCAGCTCGTGCGAAAGCGTCTCGATTTCGTCCTGCAGCTTCTGCTTAATTTTCGCCAGCGGATCCTGCATTGCTTCAGACATGTGATCGGCACCAATTTCCTGCGGCATCCCGCGAATACCGTATGGCTCAGCGGCCGCCAAGTAAACGAACATTATAGATGCCTACCTTTTCCAGCTACAAGCAAGGAATGCGCGTAGGGCTTAGCAAGCGTTTTAATTCTTTGCGCGGCCAGTGCACTCCTTTTGCTTTCGGCTTCATCGAAGGTTAGCCGTGGAAACCGCCGCTCTCAAGAAACACTGAGGTCATCGATGTATTCTGTTGGCACGTATTCTGCTGGCCCCGCGCGGTCGGACTTTTCGCCTGCCCCGCCAGCACCAAGCCACTCGAGCGACTTTGGCCACAAGCCAAAAACTCCTGCAGGTTCGCAAGCGGCTTCGCAAACTTCGAACGGTATTCCGCTCAAGAAATTCGGACGCCACGACGTAGAAATATCCGCCCTCGGTTTCGGCGGTCACCACCTCGGCGACGCCCAGGATCAACCCACCGCCGAACGCATCGTCCAGGAAGCCGTCGACGGCGGCATCACCTTTTTCGATAACTGCTGGGAATACCACAACGGCAAGTCCGAGGTCTGGATGGGCGGCGCTCTGAGAGGCCGGCGCGATAAGGTATTTCTGATGACCAAGGTCTGCACCCATGGCCGCGACGGTTCGCTAGCCACGCAAATGCTCGAGCAATCCCTTCGCCGGCTCCAGACCGATCACCTCGACCTCTGGCAAATCCACGGTGTTGGCTGGGAGAACGATCCCGAGCTCTTCATTCGTCCGGGCGGCGCCGCCGAAGCCCTCGCCAAAGCAAAGGAACAGGGAAAAGTGCGCTTCCTAGGTTTCACCGGCCACAAAGACGCCAACGTCCACAAGAAAATGCTCGACACGGGATTTCCCTTCGATTCCGTGCAGATGCCCCTCAATCCTTTCGACGCCAATTTTCCAATCAGCTTTCAAAAGATTGTGTTGCCCATCCTGAGTCAAAAAGGCCTCGCCGCGCTGGGCATGAAGCCGCTCAGCGGCCACGGTGAACCGATCACCGCGGGCGAATTCACGGCGGAAGAGGGCCTGCGCTATGCCATGAGCCTTCCCGTGGCCACCACGATTACCGGCATGGAGAAAATCGAGGTGTTGCGGCAGAACTTAGAAATCGCGCAAAGCTTTAAGCCGATGAGCGCCGAGGAAATGCACGCGCTCGAAGCGCGTACCCGCGGAGCTGCCGGCGATGCTCGTTTTGAACTGTACAAAGTGTCTCTGAAATTCGACAACCCGCAAGCGCGCTTGGCGCACGACTTCCCCCTCGACAAAGAATCCGAAGAAGTAAAAGAAATGCTCAAAGCCACCGACAACAATGGCCATCCGTTTCCCGATCCTAAACCATGAAGCGCGGCCCGCAAGTCAGGTGCTCCGATGAGTGACGAAAAGACTTTCTCTCGACGAAACTTTGTCAAAGGCTCCGCGGCGGTCACCGCCGCCCTAGTGGCCACACCGCCGCAAGCTTCGGCAAAGGCCGCCCATAACGGCAAAAGTGAGGGACTCATGACACCGTCAGCCAGCGATCCCGTTGCTCTTCGACCGCTCGGCAAGACCGGCGCAAGCGTTTCCATCATCGGCGTTGGAGGTTACCACCTCGGCTCCACGAAAGATCAGACCGAAGCCAGCGAGCTG
>JBEKVU010000462.1:0-3666 GCA_049513775.1 Candidatus Acidiferrum sp. | reverse complement strand
GATTACTTGAATTAATACCCTTCCGGAAGGCGCGTTTGGCACGTGTGCCACACCATCGCGGCTGGTCTTGACGTTCAATTCCAGTTTCTTATCCTTCGAAATTGTGTGCTCTTCAACGTACTTCACGTATACGCTGGCATTTTCGACTGCCGTGTTGTTGTCGCCGCCGGTAACGGTGATTTTGATCCGTGTGTTGACCGGCGCGCTGGCCGGGGCGGAGGTCTTTGTCGAGTCCGTCTTCGTGGCTCCGGTAGAATTCTGGGCCGAAACGACCTGCGCTGCCGTCAGTAAGCAACAGACATTCGCCACCGCCAGCCATAGAACCACTCCAACCGATATCCTTGGACGAATCTTCATGGGATGAGCTAGCCTCTATCCTGTACGGAGTGTGCTGCGCGGTCAAGGCCCGGCACAATCCAGTTCGATGCCACGCCGTTTACGGACGCTGCTCGGTACAGAGTTTGGCCCAGGAAATGCTCCGCACACTTTGGCCAATTCATAGGAGATTTGACGGGCTTCCGCCGCTCCTGTAGCGTTTCAGAAACCGTTTAACACGCAAAACGTGGAACGAGCTTGCATCATCGGTCATCGCGGACGCTGGTGTGTCCCGCGGCAAACGGAGGAGAAGATCAATGGGTTTTGCTACCAACGCGATTCACGTCGGCCAGGAGCCGGACCCCGCTACCGGGGCCATCGTCGCGCCAATCTATCAGACATCCACGTACGTCTACGAGGAACTCGGTAAGCACAAAGGGTACGACTACGCGCGGAGCAATCACCCCAACCGCAAAGCTTTGGAGCGCACGCTGGCCAAGCTCGAAGGCGGCCACAGCGCTTACGTGTTCACTTCGGGGATGGCGGGGATTGACGCGGTGTTTCGCATGCTGCGCCCTGGCGACCACGTGGTGCTGTCCGAGGCCGTTTATGGCGGAGTCTTCCGGCTCTCGACGCAGCTACTGGTTCATTTTGGGCTGGAGTTTAGTTTTGTGGACACCTCGGTCCCCGATCTGGTGCACGCGTCTTTTCGACCCAACACCAAGATGCTGTACATCGAGACGCCCACCAACCCGACCATGCGCGTAACCGATATCGCCGCCGTCGCAAAAATCGCGGCGGCCCGCAACATCACCGTGGTGGTAGACAATACCTTCCTCAGCCCCTATCTCCAGCGCCCTATCGAGCTCGGCGCGAACATTGTGGTCCATTCCATGACCAAATATCTGAACGGCCACAGCGATGCCACCGGCGGCGCGGTGGTTCTGACGCGCCCGGAAGACGCAGAGAAAATTTATTTCATTCAACGCTCAGCCGGCAGCGGCTTGGCCCCTATGGATTGCTTTCTGATTTCGCGCGGCATTAAAACCCTGGCCGTGCGTATGCTGCAGCACAATGCCAACGGCATTGCCGTGGCCCGCCACCTCGACGCGCATCCGAAGGTTCGCAAGGTGTATTACCCCGGTTTGCCTTCGCATCCGCAACACGACATCGCGCGGCGCCAGCAACGCGGGCCTGGAGCGATGATCTCGTTCGAACTTGGATCGCTCGATGCGGCTCGTCGCTTCCTCAACCAGGTAAAACTCTGCTCATTGGCAGAGAGTCTGGGCGGGGTGGAAACATTGATCTCGCTTCCCGCGCAGATGACCCACGCTTCGATGCCCCCCGAGGTACGCGAGCGCGCCGGCATCACCGACGGATTGATAAGGCTCTCCGTAGGAATCGAAGACGTAGAAGACATCAACGCCGACTTGGACCAAGCGCTACTCTACGTGTAGTGGATGCTCGTTCGAAGCGCCTTCAACTGGATGATCATTCCACGGACGCGCCTAGCCATGCGAGATACTTCGGTGCGCCAGCGGCGATAGGCAGCGCCACAATCTCCGGAACGTCGTAGCTGTGCATCTGGGTGATCTCTTTTTCGAGGGCGGCATACCCGGACGCTGTCGTCTTGATCACTAGGAAATACTCGGTGGCCACTTCAATCTTTCCTTTCCACCGGTAAATCGAACGTACGGGCGAGCGCAATATGTTCACGCAAGCGGCGAGCCTCTTCTTGACTACGCGGTTCGCGATTCTCCGCCCCTCGCGTATGGATGATACGGTCACGAGGACGACTCTGGTGTTGGTTTGTCGCCCCGAAGCTGTCTTTCTTGCTTTGCTGGCCTTCATGCTTCCCTCCCCCGCGGTGCCGGAACGCCTGACACCCCCGCATTCTGCCCGTACAGTTAGACTCGTATTTTGTAAACGCCCATAACACGCTAGAATGTGCCGTTATGACGACTTCTCCGATCAAGTTTGGCACCTCGGGTTGGCGAGGGCTGATCGCCGACGATTTCACCTTTGCTAACATCCGACTGGCGATGAACGCCATATGTGAACACGTCAAAAGTAAATCGCCGAAGCCTACCATCCTCGTCGGCTACGATCCGCGATTTTACTCCGAAGAGTTCTCGCAATTGGCGGTGGACATTCTGGAAGCGCACGGCATTCACGCGCTGCTCTCCGAGACCTTCAGCCCCACGCCCGCTGTGGCTTACGAGATTATGCGCAGCAAGCTCGACGGCGCGGTGAATTTCACCGCCAGCCACAACCCCGCGCACTATCACGGCTTAAAATTTTCCTCCGGCGACGCCGGGCCCGCGCTACCGGAGGTTACCAAAGACATCGAAGCGCGTGTCGTCAAAGACATCGAGAAGGACGGACTTTTCCCCAAATCCGTGCCCCGGTTCGGCAACCCGGAAAAAATCAATTTGCACGGCCCTTATCTAAAACGCCTGGAAGAGCTGGTCCGCTTCGATGTTCTGCGAAAATCGAATGCTAAGTTTGTTGTCGATGTCTTGCACGGTTGCGGCGCGGGCTACCTCAACAAAATACTTGCTGATCAGGGCATTGCAATTCAGTCCCTGCGCACGGAGCGAGATTGTCTTTTTGACGGCACCGGACCAGACGTATCTGAAGAAAATCTCGCACCGCTTTGCAAAGCGGTGCAGGAAACACACTCCGCCGCTGGACTCGCCACCGATGGGGACGCCGACCGCTTCGGCATCGTCGACCGCGACGGCAAATGGATCCAGCCGAATCTTATCCTGGCGCTGGTCTATGACTATCTGGTGGAGTCTCGGGGCTGGAATCTTCCGGCCGCGCGCAGCGTAGCGACCACGCAAATGGTCGATGCTGCCGCCAAGGCACGTTCGCAAACCACATTTCAAACACCGGTGGGATTCAAGTACATCGGCCAGCTGATCCGCGAAGACAAAATCGCGCTCGGCGGCGAAGAAAGCGCCGGCCTTACTATTCGCGGTCACGTGCCGGAAAAAGACGGGATACTAGCCGGTCTGCTGGTCGCTGAGATGATCGCCTCACGCGGAGCTTCGCTCGCCGAACAGATTCAGCAGATGTTCAAGAAACTAGGCCGCGAATTCTGGCCCATCCGCGAGAATCTGCACCTCAGCGACGAACAAAAAGCAAACGCGATAAAGAAGGTCGCGGTGGACAATTCGACACTCGTAGGCCGCAAAGTCGTATCTATCGATCGCACCGACGGTGCAAAATTCGTATTCGATGATGGCTCGTGGATGCTGGCCAGGTTGAGTGGCACCGAACCGCTGCTGCGGCTCTATATTGAGGCCGATAGCGCGGCTGCTTCCGCGAAATTGGCGCGCGAGGCCA
>JBEKVU010000461.1:0-3679 GCA_049513775.1 Candidatus Acidiferrum sp. | reverse complement strand
AGGTGATGCGACGGCGGAAGCGATCGAAGAGCCGCCCGCTCTGGTCACGCGAAATTAACCCCGAATCCACGAGCAGTTGGTCGTTTTTATATTTAGGGCGCAGGAGGCGCAGCAGCGCGTCTCCTCCGCTCGGCACATAGCCGATCCCAAATTGCTCGATCGCTGGCTTGTCCAAGCCGCGGTCTTCGAGATAGGCACGTGCCACCCGGCCTTCCGCAGTGCTCTCCAGTTGCTTGGTGAAAAAAGCTTGGGCCGCGCGGTGTATCTCCAGAATGAGCGTGCGTTGCTGATTTTCGCGGCGTTCTTCCGGAGAACGTTCGCGCGGACCGGGTACCGCAATGCCGCATTTCTCCGCCACGATACGAATGGCTTCCGGGAAAGCGCATTTTTCCATCTCCATCACAAACTTAAAAACGTCTCCGCCCACCTGGCAGCCGAAACAGTGATAGATCTGCTTTGTCGGGTGCACCGCGAACGAAGGAGACTTTTCCGCATGAAACGGACACAAACCGGTGAAATTCTGCCCGCTCTTTTTAAGGCGCACGTATTCGCCCACCACGCGAACGATGTCCGCCTGCTGCTTTACACGATCCGCAAATGATCCCGCTTCGGCCATCGATAGACGGTTCTTGTTAAACTACGGCGTTTTCATTTCCCTATCTCTTGCTGTTCGCGCTTTCGCTCACGTACGCAGGTCTACGACAGTAATTGCCCTGCCGCCATGTTCTTCCGACTCGAAACTCGCGCGCTCGACGAGCGGGTGGCCCCGCAGAAATTCCGCGATGCCTTTGCGCAAAGCCCCGGTTCCGTGCCCGTGAATAATGCGCACGCGCCGGTGATGCGCCAGCGATGCTTCGTCAAGATACTTGTCGAGGCGCTCGGTGGCCTCTTCGACGCGCATCCCGATGACGTTGAGCTCGCCGGTCGCGCTGCCGTCGCTCGCCGAGGTCACATTGACATTCCGCAACGTCGACGATGCGCTGGACACCTTGCCGGGCGCGGCATCTTCCACACCGACAATTTCATCGACCCCTATTTTCATGCGTAATGGTCCAGCCTCGATTTCCGCGCTGCTGCCCTCGACACGCCGCAGCACCACTGGCTTAGTGAAGCCACGAACCTGCACACGCGCCCCCGGTTGCAATAGCTCTGCGGCAACTGCTCCCGCTCTGGCTGGCGCGGTACCCAGATCGGCTTGCGATTCAGCCAGGGTCTGCACCACGGCGGCATTCAACTCTTCGCGCGCTTCTCCGCGGACATCCTGCACTTTCCGCCGCGTGCTTTTTTCCAGCGTGGCGCGCAACTCCCGGTCTTTCACGGCTTCGACCACGCGCGCGACATTTTCATCGAAGCGCTGTTGCATCTCCGCAAATTTGCTTTCGAAGTCCTTAATGCGCCGTTGCTGGCGTTCCACCCATTCCGCGCGCAGCTTGGCGCGCTCTTCTTCCAGTTCCCGCCGCTCGCGCGACATTTGCTGCTGCATGCGATCCAGTTCGTCGCGGCTGCGATGCAAATAGGCGATGAGGTCCGCGGCTTCACGGGATTCTGGCGCGAGCAGCGAGCGCGCCCGATTGATGATCGACGACGCGATCCCCAAACGCTGCGCGATCGCGATACCGCTCGATCCCCCCGGCACGCCCACCATCAGCCGATACGTGGGACGCAGATTCACATCATCAAATTCCACCGCCGCATTGACCACTCCCGGGGTGGTGGAAGCGTACGCCTTCAGCCGATCGTGATGCGTGGTGGCCAGCACGAGACAATTCTTCGCTCGAAAATCGTCGAGCAGCGCCACGGCCAGCGCCGCTCCTTCTTCCGGAGCCGTCCCGGTACCCATCTCGTCTACCAGCGCCAGCGAATGCTCGGTGGCCGTCGCGAGAATCGCTTTCAGATTCAGCATGTGCGAAGAAAACGTCGACAAATCCGCCGCGATGGATTGCTCGTCCCCAATATCGACCAAAACGTAATCAAACAGCGGAAGCAATGCGCGCTCCGCGGCCACCGGAATCGCGCACTGCGCGGAAAGCGCCGCCAAACCGGCGGTTTTCAGCGCCACGGTTTTGCCGCCAGTGTTCGGCCCGCTGATCACCAACACCCTTTCGTCTCCGCCGAGCGCCAGCGTCATGGCCACGATATCGCGATTTTCGCGCCGCAATTTATCTTCAAGCACGGGGTGACGGGCGCGCTCGAGCCGCAATTCCGTGGCATTCGAGAATTCCGGCACGGTGGCGTCGAAGTCTCTCGCAAACCGGGCCCTCGCAAAAAGGCCATCGAGGTGTGCGATCCTGTCCGCGGCCGCCACCAGCGCCTCACGCACCGTCTGCAAACGGCCAGTGAGCTCGCGCAGGATGCGCAGAATCTCGACCGCCTCATCTTCGGCAAGCTGAACCAGCAGATTATTGGTTTCCAGCGTCTCGAGCGGCTCAAGAAACACGGTTTGCCCGGTGGCGCTCGCGCCGTGCACCACGCCCGGCACGCTGCGGCGATTTTCCGCGCGCAGGGGAATCACGAAGCGCTCGTTGCGCAGCGTCACATAGTCTTCACCAGCCTCGGCATTTCGCGAACGCAAAATCTGTTTCAGCGTTTTTTGGATCGCGTCGCGCGTTTGCCCGATGCTCGCGCGAATGCGCCGCAGCGCAGCCGAGGCGTCATCGCTGATCTCACCTCCAGGCAGCACACACCGGCGAATCGCCGCGTACAACTCACGAAAATCTCCCACGCCGCCCACTCGCGCCGTCAGCAAAGGAAATTTCCCGGCTTCGTCGCGGAACTGTTGCCGCAACCACGTCGCCGTCTCCAGCAGTGTCGCGGCATCTAGTAATTCCTGGGCTTCGAGAACAATTCCCATTCCTTCAATCTTGTCGAGCCACCCCTGCGGGTCGGCCAGTCCGCCGAATCCCAACTCGCGTGCAGCGCGCAGCCATTCGCGGGCCTCGCGAATCAGGGCAAACTCCGCTTCCAGCGCTTGCCGGTCGCCGCTAAATTGCAGCGCATCAATCGCCCGGCGTCCGGGCACACTGGTCGTCCGCAAACGCAACAGTTCGCGCAATTTGTCGAATTCAAGTACGTCTTCCGCGGTGCGAGACATGGTATTAAGCCCGACCTAAACTCTCGGTAAGATAATTGCCGGACGCGAACCGCCGCCGCACAAAGTAAATCAATCACCCGTTCCGTGGGCGCCATGACGTTTCGCCTTCTTCACGGGCTCCGCCACCGCCCATTCCTCCGCCAACGCCACGCACAATCCGTCCAGCACATCGGTGGCCTCGTGACCTTTCCCCGGCTCATTGTTCCCTAAAAAAGAAAAAATCAATCGCCGCCCGCTGGCCGTTTCCGCGTAGCCCGAACGCGTGCGCACATGTTCGAGCGATCCAGACTTGGCGTGAATGCGCCCAGCCGCCGCCGTATTCCTCATGCGGTCCTCCAGCGTGCCATCCACGCCAGCCACCGGCAGCGAATCAAAATACGCGCCAAACCACGGCTGCTTCTGCGCATAATTTAACATCGCCACTAGCGCCCGCGGCGTCACGAGGTCATGCCGCGACAATCCGGAGCCATCCGCCTGCACCACATCTCCTTCGAGGATCCCCGCTTCGGCATAAAAACTCGCCGGATATTTCGCCAACTCTTCCGGCGTCTTCCAAACGCCATCCGGGCGCGCCGCCGTGCGCAGATA